>JADLEN010000001.1 GCA_020846105.1 Chitinophagaceae bacterium
AGTGCTTGCGTGCCTATAGAGCCAGTAGAGCCAAGTATTGCTAATCGTTTCATTGGGAAGTTTATTTTCTAATACTGTGAATTGGGTGCGAAGATAACCGATATTATGTCCTTTGCTCACTTTAAAATGTTTCTAAAAACATAAAGTAACAAACCATCGGTGAATGGCCATAAAAGGCTTGCCAACAAATAAATACAAGTCAAAATCGACCTTTTAACATTTCACCTAATAGGCTAATAACCTATATTTGCACAAATTTTCTCAAAAAAGTATCTTTTGATTCACAATCAATAATATGATGATAACAACTGACATTTGTATAATAGGTGCTGGCCCAGTAGGCTTATTTTCTGTATTCGAAGCAGGTTTGCTCAAAATGCGCTGCCATTTGGTAGATGCACTACCACAGATAGGCGGGCAGCTATCTGAAATATATCCTCAAAAACCAATTTACGATATCCCAGGCTACCCAACCATAAATGCGCAAGAGTTGGTAGATAACCTTTTGAAGCAAATTGAGCCATTCAACCCAGGCTTTACCCTTGGCGAGCGTGTAGAAAAGCTAGAGCGCCAAGAAGACAAATCTTTCATTGTAACCACTAGCGACGATACCCAAATACATTGCAAGGCAGTAGTTATTGCCGGTGGCCTTGGCTGTTTTGAGCCTAGAAAGCCAGCCGTAGAGCATTTGGAAGACTTTGAAGGAAAAGGTGTGGCATATATGGTGCGCAATCCTGAGCTTTTCAGAGACAAAGAAATAGTACTTGCTGGCGGTGGCGACTCTGCCCTAGACTGGACTATATTTTTGGCCGATGTAGCCAAAAAAGTAACACTTGTACACCGTGGCGAAACCTTCCGTGGCGCCCCAGACTCTGCCGAAAAAGTAGCCCACCTTGCGGAGAGTGGAAAAATAAACCTGATCCTCAAATCGAACATTACCAAAATAAGTGGTGAGTCTCACCTTAGCGAAGTAACCATTGCAGGTGCCGATGGTGCTGCCTACAATATCAATGCAGACTATCTTATCCCTTTGTTTGGCCTTAGCCCTAAGCTAGGCCCGATAGCCGATTGGGGACTTAATGTAGAAAAATCTGCTATTGTTGTAAATACCTTTGACTATTCCACTAACATAGAAGGCATCTATGCCATAGGCGATATCAATACTTACCCGGGCAAATTAAAATTGATACTTTGTGGTTTTCATGAGGCTGCTTTGATGTGCCAAAGTGCATTTAAATATGTATTCCCAGACCAAAGGTTGAGCTTTAAATACACAACCGTAAACGGGGTAAATGCATTTTAATTAAAACCCAAATTATTATTTTCGATGGCATTAATAAAATTTAAAGTTGAAAACCGCGACGGCAATATCCAAGAATTGGAAATACCCGACGATATGAGCCTGAGCCTAATGGAAGCGCTTAAAGCAAGTGAGTACAACATCTTGGCTACTTGTGGCGGTATGGCTTTGTGCGCCACGTGCCACGTGCAAGTAAAAGAAGGGCTTGACAAGTTACCACTTATCAACGAAGACGAGCTAGACATGCTAGATACCCTACCCGATGCCATGCACGATAGCCGACTTGCATGCCAAATAAGAATAAACGACAAAATAGAAGGCTCATGGTTTAGAATTCTTGGGCCAGAGCACGAATAAAAACTACGCAATAATATTTCCCACAAAAGCTACCCATATAAGGTAGCTTTTGTGGTTTGAAGGCCTAGCTCCATGCCGCATAGATAACAATTGCTTGGTAGCAAAAGCAACATTATACTATTAATTGACTACCTTACGGCCGTTGCTTATAAAACTTAAGCAATGCGATTATTTTCATTTCTCTTTCTTTTCTTACTACATCCTTGCGCTGAGGTCCTTTTTTGCTCACTGTTTTTTTGTTGTAGTTTG
Organism: Chitinophagaceae bacterium; assembly: GCA_020846105.1. Classification (GTDB taxonomy): domain Bacteria; phylum Bacteroidota; class Bacteroidia; order Chitinophagales; family Chitinophagaceae; genus Rurimicrobium. The sequence goes on from JADLEN010000001.1 coordinate 1,907, forward strand.
GTCTGCGATTGATTCGATTCTCATCATCATAAAAGCAGATTTCATTTAAACCCTATGATTATCCTTGTATTCTTAATAGGCCATTGGTACTTGGCCTTGTTTTGCCAAACATTTTTTCTACACCGCTATGCAGCCCACGGCAGTTTCGAGATGAGCAACTTTTGGGAGAAGTTCTTTTTTGTGTTCATGTATATTGTCACAGGCTCGGCATTTATAAGCCCAAGAGCCTATGCCGTTACCCACCGTATGCACCATGCCTTTACCGATACCCCAGAAGACCCACACTCGCCACACCACCAAGATACGGTAATGAAAATGATGTGGCGCACCCGCAATTTTGTACTCGGTATCTTTAAAAACACTATGGAGATAGACCCAAAATATGCCAAAAACGTGCCTGACTGGCCTTGGTTCGACAAGATGGCCAATAGCCAAATCTCGCGCATAGTTTGGGTACTCATTTACATAGCTTTCTATGCTGCATTTGCACCCAATGCTTGGTACTTTTTGCTATTGCCTATAACTATTGCGATGGGCCCTATCCAAGGTGCTATTATCAATTGGTGCGCACACAAATACGGATACCGCAACTTTGAGCAGAAAAACAAATCGACCAACCTAATGCGCGTAGACCTTGTATTCCTAGGCGAGGCCTACCACCACAACCACCACAAATACCCTACTGCGCTCAACCTTGCTATGCGCCCTTTCGAATTCGATCCGGTGTACCACGTTATCCGCTTTTTCAACCTTGTAGGTATTGTGCGCATCAAAAACAATAAGGCTACTAGCAGCACCGAAACACCCGCTGAAACACCCGCCGATATAGCGCTCGAAAACGCGTAAGCTGGATTAAAGTTGCTCTTCCAAGTCGGCCATGGATATGCCATTATGGCTCTCTTCGTAGGTACATGCGCCATTGCGTATGAGCAATACCTGTGGCGACTCGTGATG
>JADLEN010000002.1 GCA_020846105.1 Chitinophagaceae bacterium
GACCTTACAAACGTAGAAAAGTTTTTGGAAACATGCAATAGTGCGCAAAGAAAATTATTTTGCAAGCTTATAGCGCATACCTACGTAAAACATTCTGCCATTGATAGGACCCCACACCATAGAGCCATCAAAGTAAGGGCTGAAAGGCTGGTCTGTAGAGAGTATCGGTTGTTGCTGCTTGTAGTTTGTAATATTCTCGACACCCACATATACATCCCACTTGGTGCCAAATTGCTTGGTCACTTGTGCAGTGGCTTGCCAATAGGCTGGCGAGTAGCTGGCTAGCTGATAAGCCACCGGATTGCTAGTAGTAATAGGCAATCGCTTGCTGCTAACCCACTGGGTGGTAAGGTCGAATAGCCATTTGCTTTTGGTTTCGTAAGCAAGGTTGGCAAATGCTCTATGCTTGGCTTGAAGCGGCTTTTGGCGCAGCACCGTACCATAGGTTGTTTGCACATCTAGCCACCGGTAGGCTAGGCGCAGGTCTAGGCGGTCTATGAGTTCATAATCCATTTCGGCTTGTATGCTGTTGCTGTAAGACTGGCCATTGAGGTTGTAAAAAGCTATGCCTTGTGGGCTAGCATCTACGTCTACCACTACTTGGTTGGCAAAGTCGGTACGGTACACATCCACACTCACGGTACCTTTGCGCTTATTGATGGTGAAGTTTTGCACCACATTAAGTCCATAATTCCAGGCTTTCTCAGGTGCTAGGCCATAGGCATAAGTAGCAGACGGGTTGATAATTTGAAACTGCCTAGAGCTTGCAAATAGCCCAATGTTCTCGGCAAATATATTGGCCGTACGAAAGCCCGAACCTGCGGACAATCGCAGATCTGTGTTTTTGGCTACTTTATATTTCACATTGGCGCGGGGTGTAGCCATTAGTCCGTAAGCATTATGATAGTCGGCACGAAAACCACCAATGGCCACTATTTTTTCGTTGGGCGATTGGTAAGTATATTCTACAAATGCACCCGGTACTACTTCTTTACGGTTGTATTGATTGGTATTTAGGGTTTCACGCATGTTGTCGTTTACAAGGCTAATACCTGTTTTGAATTGGTGCGCCGTGCTACCAATAATAGACTGGTACATAAGGTTGGCATACAAGTTGTCTTGCTTGCCATCGTAGCGGGTAAGGCCATAGTAGGCATTGTTTGTATAGCTATTGGCCGACACGATAAGGCCGATGCTTTTGTAATCTTGCCCTGGAAATACATAGCCCACCTTGCCAGAGAAGGCATATTGCGCTATATCGTAGCCTACTCCGTAGTGCGTGCTACCGTATTTATCAGTCTTCGGGTCAAAGCTCATTTGCCCTGTTTGCCTTTTATCGTTGAGGGCTTTAAGGCTAAACTGTGAGAACAAGCCTTTGTCGTTGCGGTACTGCCAACGATTGATGACGTTGTACTGCCTACCCACCGGATTATCTATAAAATTATCTCCATTTCTATCTCCTTTTACCGCCATAGTGTTGGCATGCACCAGCAAGGCGCTACTCCACTCTTTATTTATTTCTTGGCTATAATTGGCCGAGGCCTCTAGCCTACCCAGCATATTGGCATAGCCATTTACAAATAATTTTTCTGTGCCACTAGGCTTTTTCTCTTCCACATTTATCTGCCCGGCTATGCTTTCATAACCATTAGATACCGAGCCAGTACCTTTTATTATTTGGATACTTTCTATCCAAGGGCCAGGGATAAATGCCATACCATAGATGCTAGACAAGCCATGTATTTCGGGCGTATTCTCTGTAGTGATTTGGGTATAATTGCCCGCTAGGCCCAGCAATTGTATTTGTTTGATACCCGTTACCGCATCGGCATAGTTTACATCTACCGATGGGCTAGTTTCGAAACTCTCAGACAGGTTGCAACAAGCCGCTTTGCACAGCTCTTTGGTGCCTATCATACGGGTGTTAAAAGGGTTAGTGGGCAATATAAAAGACCCACGCATACGCGCTGTTATCTGCACCTCAGATAGCTTGGTGGCTGCCGACTTGCGCAACACTATACTTACCTCATCGCCATTCACAATAGCAAAAGTATCCGTTTTGAGGCCTGTGTAGCTTACCACCAATTGCAGCGGCAGCGCAGCATCTAGCTCGAAAGCCCCATTACTGTCCGACACGGTATAATTTGTAGTGCCCAGCACCTTAATAGCTGCCCAGGCTAAGGCTTGAGGCTTGTTCTTGCTATCTAGCTCATAGATACTACCCTTTATTTTTTGGGCTTGCTTGGCAGCAGGGGCAGGGTGCTTGTGGGTGGTATCGGCTACGGGGCGCTCTGCCTCGGGCAATAGCTCGCGCTCATATTGGCAGCAAGCATTTAGCGCTTCGTAGGTTTTGGTATCCGTAAGAAAGCCTTCCGACTCATGACCCACATCGGCCAATATCTTTTGGATGGCGGGCTGCGACGTTAGCGTACTGTCAAAGCGCACCGTCATCATCTTGCTATCCACGTTCCAGTTGGCTTTGTATATACCCTTGACGTCATGCAAGGCGTCTTCCATACGCTCTTTGCACTCGCCACAATTGCCATATACTTTAAATACAGCTGTTTTATTGTTTTTTTTGCCTGCCAATGCCGTGATGCTTATCAAGGTCATCATTAGGGCTACGAAATATTTTTTCATCTGCTACTTGTTTGGGTTATCAAAAACGTATTGCGCTTGGCCAAGTGGCATATAGCCACAAAAGCCTTTAGTAGCAGGGTCGCTGCTACTATCATTAATACATTCCTAATATCAAACCCTAAAAGTGCAGAAAAGTGCTTGCCTACATGCCGGCAGCCTTGGTGGCGCAGATGCCACCTGCCATACGCGCGCCACAAAACTGCGCTCGCTAGCCCCTTTTAGATACTTATAAAAAGGCACCTGAGGCAGCAATGCTACAGCCACCACAGGTGCTAGTTTCAGCTTTATTTGCTCGCTCGCCAGCTGCTTGTCTTCTATCTTTTTCAGGTCTAGGTGTGTGCTAGCACAGCAGCCATCCTCGGTGTTTTTGTCGGCAC
>JADLEN010000003.1 GCA_020846105.1 Chitinophagaceae bacterium
CGCCCAGCTAGATGCCGCCGCAGCCCTGCCAGACAGCCAAGCCCGTAACGCCGTTACAGAAGGCTACCGCGTAGAGCTCACACACCTCGGCGACGCCTGCTTAGACCGTTGGCAAATACTCAAACGTATAGCCACCACCTCATTTCCCCCAGACATGCTCAAAAACCGCCTCGAAGCCGCAGGCTCTATGTATTACCAACAAGCCGCAAACCACAATTGGGACAAGCTCTCTAGCCTCAACGAGTCTGCAGCCACCTTTATGGTCACCTACAATGCCGAGCTTAGCGCAGACGACAATATGCCTGATAGTTTTCCTACAGACTACGAAACAGATATGACCGCCTTTAGTGCCAAGCTCCTACAGTTTCTCCACAGCGAGGCTATAGGCAAAATAGAAACAGCCAACAAAATCACCGCCAACAATACGGTGTACGAAAAATTGATGAACATGTTTAAAGATGGCCAAGAAATCTTTAAAGACAATCCAGAAGTCAAAGACCTATTCACCTTCACCACCTTGCTAGAGCAAGTCTCTGGCCATGGCCAGGCAGGCCTACGTGGGCTTTTAAAAAGCGCATTAGATGCCCAGCCAGTGAGCGAGGCAGTAGTAATGATATTAGAAACCTCAGACACCACCAATGGCGAGCCAGACGGTCATTACCTCCTAAAGCCAGTACCATCTGGCACCTACACAGTGCGCGTTATCGCCCCCGGCTACCGCGACAAGGTTATTCACAACGTGGTTATATCCATAGGCGTCGTCAGCACCTTAGACATAGAGCTAGACCCTGAATAAACAGCACTAGCCCCTAGGGTTATAACACCAAAGAAGCCAATAGGTCGCAAGACCCATTGGCTTCTTTGCTTGTGTGTGTGCGGGGCGCTAATACCTTTTTAGCATCCAAACATTACATGCTTATGTCATCCCCTAGGCATCTGGCACTTGTTGTTTATTGAGTGCTACAGATTCCTACAGAATGACAGTGTGTGGTGGGGTTTAATAGAGCTTGTTTTGTGGCTGCGCGATAAGAAAAGCTTAATAGCAGCAGCCAAAGCCCCAAGCTGCGCGGGATGGCAGCTGTACCCCGCTGAAGCCTTTGCGGCGGTGGCCTTGGGGCGGAGTACAAGCAACAGCCCGAGACCCAAAGCCCAATAGTAAGACAAAAGCTTAATCGCCCAAGAAAGTAAGAAAGAAAAAGACCTATTGTTTGTGGATGTTGCGGCTGAGTATGGTGCTGCTGGCATCGCTTACGCGCAGGGTGTATATGCCGCTGGCTAGGGGGGCTATAGAAAAACTGAACTGGCTGCTGCCGGCTTTCACACGCTCGCGCAAGAGTACTTTTACAAGGCGGCCGCTAGCGTCGTATAGCCGAAAACTAAGCTGGCTCTGCTGGGCTAGTTGCAGCTGCACGCTTATAAGATTGGTACTAGGGTTTGGGAAAATGCTGATATCGTTATCGCTATCGGCGGCTGGCTGCTGGGCTATGTTGGCTAGGCTGCTGGGCGATAGCTCTGCTATCCAAGTGGTGTTTTGCTTGCTGGTGTTGGCGTATAGCCCATTTACCCATACACGGCCGGGCTGGTTGTACTTGCGTTGGGCGCCAGAGTAGTCGCCCCAGCGCTCGTTGCCACCTAGCACACGCAGATAATCTACCCCGTGCTTTACAGTGGTGAGGGGCGAGTAGCTGCCAAGGCCATCGCTCATAACGGCAGATATACCGGGGTATACGGTGGCAGCTGCGTGGTCGAAACTAATGATAGCCGCATCGTCTGTAACAGCGGTGCCTGCATAAGCAATGTTGGGGTAGCCAAGCTCTAAGAGCGTATCTGCTATAATATGCCCGCTGATGGTGGCTGTGGTGCCTAGGCCTTGGATAATGCCGTGGTAGATGGCGGGGTGGCCTGTGGCCGTGTCTAGGCTGTTGTGCACATACTGTATCTTATTGTTCTCTATAAAGGCACCAAGCATGCGCGAGTCGTTGGTGGCAAGGGTCTGGCTGCCGCTAGGCCCGGGCTGTAGGGCGTTGGGGGGCATAAAATAATGTGGCGTAGCGCTGAGCGTAGTGACACTAAGGGATTGGCCGGGGGCAAAAAGTGTGTCGGAAAGGTGTAGGAGAAAGACAGTATCGTTTTGGATGTCTAGGTTGCGCTGCGAAAGAAAATACATGTCGGGGCCATAGAGCGTAGCGCCACCGCGCACGGGGCAAAGGTTGCGTATAGGGCGGCCGTTGTGCTTGATGTCGTGGTGCACGTCGGCGTGCAGGGCTAGGCCATTGTAGCCGTCGTTTTTGTCTACCTGCCATATGAGCGACTCTACAAAGCCTGTTTGCCAGCTAGAGTCGGGGTATAGCAGGTTCACGGTGATAAAAAGCTCGTCTTTGCTAAGGGCAATGATAGGATAATCGGTCCATAGGCCATTGTCGAAAGGGTTGCCCGGCAGCTCGTACATGCTCCAAGTGCCGTTGGGGTTGCTGGTGTTAGAGAATGCTACGGTGATAGAGCTAGTAGAGTCTGTGAAGCCATTAAGAAAAACGACCACATACTTATCGGCAATGGGGTCGTAGATGGTTTTGGGGTCGTACTTGGAGTGTGGGTTGCCTAGCTTGTAGCTAAAAGCCGAGAGCGACATCCACTTGCTAGCAGTGGCCGAGGCGTTGGTGGTGAGGATGGTAGCATTCTGTACAGATACTATCTCGTCGGCATTGGAAATGGCTATGTCGTTGTCGTTGGGGGTGCTAGCACTGTATACATTGCCCTGAAAGTTGCGACCAAGAAAGGGCGCGGTAAGGGTAGCTGTCTTCTTTAGTTTGATGCCTTTGGGCGTGTCTGTAGGCGTGGCGCTGCCCTGAGACTTGCGTGGGTAGCGCTTGCTCACACTGTCTTTGAGGGCTTGCAGTGTAGGGGCGTTGCCATCGGGCTTGGGCGCTTGTATATGCTGCAATGCCGGAAACCAGTCTTCCTGTATATCGGCCACATTGACGCTAGCCTTGGGTGCTATCACAAAAGGCACACGAGTGCTATTTATTAATTGCTGCGCTTGCAGGGCAAGGCTGCTGCAAAGAAAACCTAAGAGTAAAAAACGATACTTCATGACTGCTGTATTTTAATGCTCAAATATAACCCAAAAAAGTAAAGCCCTTAAAATATATACCCAAAGCAGCACAAGTAGGAAAGAGCAAGCTGTACGGAAATAGCTAAACCCTGCGCCAAAGCCCAAGTAAAAAGCAGCAAAGAGCCTAGGGCAAATTGGGCAGCTCTCGAAAAAAAGCCTAATTTGCGACACAATTTTTAATAGGTATTTATGGCTCAGAAAACATCCCCAAGGCATATAGCAGTAGCAGGCAATATAGGTGCTGGCAAAACAACACTTACCGAAATGCTAGCCAAGCATTATGGCTGGGAACCCTACTACGAAGATGTGGCCAACAACCCCTACCTAGCCGACTTTTATGAAGACATGCCTCGCTGGTCTTTTAATGTGCAAATGTACTTTCTGAATAGCCGCATACGCCAGCAGCTGGCCATAGCAGCAGGCAAAAAGTCGGTAGTACAAGACCGCACGATATATGAAGACGCAGCGATATTTGCCCCCAACCTTTATGAAATGGGCTTGATGTCGGGCAGAGATTTTGAGAACTACCAGTCTTTTTTCAACAACCTAAAACAACTAGTGAGCCCGCCCGACTTGCTCATATACCTCAAAGCATCGGTGCCAAAATTGGTAGATCAGATACAGAAACGTGGCCGCGAATATGAAGAAAACATAAGGCTAGACTACCTGAAACGGTTGAATGAGTTTTACAACAAATGGATAGATAATTATAAAGAAGGCGCACTGCTGGTCATAGACTTAGACAAGCTAGACTTTGAAGAAAACGAAGCGGACTTTGCCGAAGTGATAAAAAAAATAGAAGCAAAAATAGAAGGCTTGACATAAGTATAATAGCCTTGCACCTACCCTAGTACCCATGGCCCACACTCCTTTTAATACATGAAACCCTTAACCTTATTTACTAGTAGCCTCTTAATAATGTTATCGGCTGCGCAATGTGCTTTTGGCGCACAGGTATCGGGCAAGATACTAGACGAAGAGGGCCTGCCCCTAGCCTTTGCAAGTGTGGTAGTAAAAGGCACCACCATAGGCACTAGCGCCAACGCCGAGGGCAATTATATACTAAATATACCAGCCGGCAACTATACCCTACTGGCCCAATATATTGGTTACAAACAAACCGAGTATGCCCTAAAAATAGCTAATGACGAAAAGCAGCAACACAATTTTGTACTGAAAGCCCAAGGCTATGAGCTCAGAGATATTGTAATAAAATCTGGCGGCGAAGACCCCGCATACCGCATTATACGCAATGCAATAAAACAAAGAGAAAAGCACCTGAAGCAGTTGGCAACTTTTGAAACCAGCATATACCTCAAAGGTGTGCTGCGCAACCGTAAGACGCCAAACCAAATAATGGGCATAAAACTGGGCGACGAAAAAAAGGAAGACATGAATGGCTCTATGGGCCTAGACACTGCCGGCAGAGGGGTGCTGTACCTTGCCGAGCAATACGCCGATTATTATAAAAAAGGAAAACAAACAAAACAGATTATCCGCTCTGTGAAAGAAAGTGGCGACCCAAGCGGCATGGGTATGGGTAGCGTGCCGCCAGTAATAAACTTTTATGAAAACAATGTAAACGTATTGGTATCTAGCGGGGCCAATGACTTGGGTTTTGTATCGCCTATAAGTGCCACAGCGCTCAACTATTACAGCTATAAGCTGCTTGGCGACTTTAAAGAAAACGAGCGCAATATTTACAAAATACAAGTAACACCTAAGCGTAAATTTGAGCGATGCTTTACCGGCGACATATACATAGCAGACGAAGAGTGGGCAATACATAGCTTGCAACTGTTGCTTACGAATAAGCAAGGCTTGGATATGCTAGACACGCTAAAGACAGAGCAGCAATACCTACCAATGGGCAAAGATTTGTGGGTGATAAAGAGTCAGGTATTCTACCCTACCATCAACATTTTGGGCTTCGATGTGTCGGGCAATTTTGTAACCGTGTACGACAATCAAAAAGTAAACCAACCGATTGCCGATAGTATATTCAACAAAAAAATAACCATTAGCTACCAGCGCGATGCCACAAAAAGAGACAGTGCTTATGGGCAAAACCTAAGACCTGTAGCACTAGAAATGGACGAGCTGCGCAACTACGACTACCGCGATAGCACCTACAAAGGAGATAATGACCCTACACGCCGAGACTCTCTTCGTCGCCTGGGCAACAAAACGGATATAGGCGAATTCTTTTGGGGTGGCATTAGCTTTACCAGCAAAGGATATAAGCGTAGGTTCAGTATTTCGCAAGCCTTATTCTACGTTAATTACAACACAGTAGAAGGGCTCAACTATGCACCCAGCCTGTCTTTCTACCAAAAAATAGACTCTTTTAAATACCTGAATGCCGAAACACAATTGCGATATGGCTTTGGCAATACCCACTTCAACACCAAAGCATTGCTGCGGTATAGAAGTAGAAGCAAAACATTATCGGGCAAGTATTTTAAAATATCGTTGGCAGGTGGCAGATACATTTCACAGCTGAACAATCAGCAACCTGTAGCAGAACTGATGAATACTTACTCATCACTTGTGGAGCAAAGAAACTATTTCAAGATTTATGAAAGAATGTTTGCGGGCTTGCAGGTGGCACAAAACCTCGGAACTGGATTTTCTTGGAGTGCGTCGCTGCAATATGAGGACAGAGCACCCTTGCAAAACACAAGCAGTTATTCTTTTGTAAGCAACAAAAACAAAATAGCATTTACGGATAATTTGCCAATAGAATTTGCCGCTAATCCGTTGCTAAAACACCAAGCGCTCATAGCCATTGCCCAGGTAAACTATCAGCCAGGCATTAGCTACACCCAATACCCAGAACGCAAAGTGCCACAGGGTAGCAACGCGCCAGTGTTTAGCCTGTTTTACCAAAAAGGGATACCTGATATTTTGGGTAGCGATATAGATTACGACAAATGGAGTTTTAGTATCAAAGACGAAGTAAACCTTAAGCGGATGGGCAGCTTTGAATACCACACGAGTATCGGCGGTTTTCTGACAGCAAACAAAGTGGCCATACCCGACCAAAACCACCTGCTAGGCAACCAATACACGGTGGCTGCGCCCTACCTACAATCTTACCAGCTAGCACCCTACTACCGCTACAGCAACGTGGCCAAACTATATGGCACACTACATCTTGAGTATTTTTTGAAAGGCTTTATTTCTAACAAAATACCTTTGCTGCGCCAAGCCCATTGGTACTTTGTATTGGGTACAAATACTTTTTATGCAACACAAAACCTTTATTATACCGAAGCTTTTGTGGGCTTAGACAATATTGGGTACAAAATTTTCAGAGGTATAAGGTTGGACTTGGTAAAGAGCTGGGACAGCTACCATCAAAGCCATATGGGGCTGAGACTTGGGTATAAATTGGGTAGCACTATCAAAGTGGGGCAACAAGATAAAGCCAGTATTTTTTAACCATTAAAAGGAAGATTTAATAGCCATGAATATTTTAGCAATAGAGACATCTTGCGACGATACCAGTGCTGCTGTGATAAGCAATGGCGTCATACTGAGCAATGTAATTGCCACGCAAAAAGTGCATGAGC
>JADLEN010000004.1 GCA_020846105.1 Chitinophagaceae bacterium
CAAGCAAGATTGGACAAAAGATACCAATGAAATAATGGACGTCACTTATACCTTTCCTATTACTAGTCAAGATGGCCGAATGGATGGTATAGAAATAGGCCCTGCAAGCACTTGGAAAACCCTCAAATGGCGCACCTCAAACAAACTAGATACCGCTACAGCCTCAGACAGTGCTAGCGTTATTATCAATGGTATAAATAGTGCAGGCTCTGTTGCAAAACTTTACGAAGGCAATATGCGCGACCTAGACCTCGGCTTTATTAATGCAGTAGCATACCCCAAATTGAAGTTAGAATGGTATAGCACAGACACTAACTTTCATACAGCCCCGCAATTAGATTTTTGGCGCATACTCTATGACCCTCTGCCCGAAGCCGCACTCAACCCAACTGCACATTACAGCTTTACAGACAGTGTAAGTGTAGGCCAATTGATGAACCTAGAAACGGCCATAGAAACCCTTACCGACAAGCCTATGGACAGTATGCTAGTGCGTTACAAAGTGATAGATGCCAATGGTGTGCAACATTTGCTAGCCGATAAAAAATACAGAAAGCTTTTGGGCAACGATACCTTGCATGCCGACATTAGTTTCGACCCAAAACCATACCCAGGCAAAAATTATTTGTTTGTAGAGGCCAACCCCGACAATAACCAGCCAGAGCAATACCACCCCAACAATCTTGGCTATGTGCCTTTCGAGATAAAGACCGATGAATATGCGCCAGTTTTGGATGTAACCTTTGACGGTATTCATATTCTCGACAGAGACATAGTTTCCTCCAAACCCTATATCAAAGTATTGCTTCGCGATGAAAATAAATTCCTTGCACTAAATGATACAAGCTCCATGAAAGTTTTCTTGAAATACCTTGATGAGCCTGCTGCCCCCAAAGAGCGTATCGGTTTTGATGGTACCATCTGTAAGTTTATCCCTGCAAACATAGACGCTGGCAAAAACGAAGCCAACATAGAATACCGTCCTAGCTTTATGAAAGATGGCTTTTATCAATTGTATGTAGAGGGTACAGATATGTCGGGCAATGAATCTGGACAAGGCAACCAATACAGCATATCCTTTGAAGTGGTGAGCAAATCTACCATTACCAACCTGCTAAACTATCCCAACCCATTCTCCACTTCTACGGCCTTTGTATTTACACTCACTGGCTCGCAAATACCTTCGCAATTCAAGATTCAAATCTTGAGTGTAACAGGCAAGGTGGTACGCGAGATTACCAAGCAAGAGCTAGGCCCTATACATATTGGCCGCAACATCACCGAGTACAAATGGGATGGCAAAGACCAATACGGACAAACCTTAGGCAATGGCGTTTACCTCTACCGAGTAGTCACCACCATCAATGGCGAAAATATAGAACGCCGCAGCAACAACGCCGTGGACAAATTCAATAAAAACGGCTATACCAAAATGTACATTATGCGATAAGGTAAAACGCGAAGTTTTTATCCCCTAAAATGCAAGCTAAACAATACATTTAGCTTGCATTTTTTATTATAAAAAGGATATTAAAACGCCAATTAATTTCCACAAAAAAACATTGCTTATACACAATCCATTTTTGGCCCTATAATGGCTTGTATTTTTATTGTTTATCCCCTCTGTTTTCGTTACTTTTGTGAGGCTTCCGAAACGGGCTATTGCTGCTCCTTACGTTAAGCATTTTCCTCCAAAAATTTTATTTCATTTCTTACAACAAATAATGAGTACAGAAAACGAAGTTGTCAAAAAACTACCCGCCGACTATGGCGCTAACAGCATCCAAGTATTAGAAGGTCTCGAAGCAGTGCGCAAGCGCCCTGCCATGTACATTGGCGATATAGGCGTAAAAGGCCTGCATCACCTTGTGTACGAGGTTGTAGACAACTCTATAGATGAGGCACTTGCAGGCCATTGCACCCATATCGAGGTCAATATTCTTCCAGACAACTCTATCACAGTACAAGACGATGGCCGTGGTATACCCACAGGTATTCACGAAAAAGAAGGCCGCTCTGCACTAGAAGTAGTAATGACGGTATTACACGCCGGTGGCAAGTTCGATAAAGACTCTTACAAAGTATCTGGCGGGCTGCATGGTGTGGGTGTAAGCTGTGTAAACGCACTCAGCAGCATGCTACACGTAACCGTAGAGCGCGACGGCAAAAAATTTGAACAAGAATATTCTTGTGGTATTCCTCAATACCCTGTACGCGAGATAGGTACATCTACCCGCCGAGGCACACGCGTACACTTCTTGCCAGACACCAGTATCTTTATAGAGCACGTATACGTGCGCGAGATACTCGCAGGCCGCTTGCGCGAGCTTTCTTACCTCAACAAAGGCATTCGCATAACCCTTACCGACGAGCGCGAGCAAGACGATAATGGCAACAACATGCACGAAGTATTTTACAGCGAAGGCGGTATTGTAGAGTTTGTACAAATGCTAGACCGCAACGGCAAGCGCGACCCACTTTTGCCAATGCCTATCTACGTAGAAACACACGACGCAGAGTCTAACGTGGCAGTAGATGTAGCCCTCAACTACAACACCTCTTACGCCGAAAATCTTTTCTCCTACGTCAATAATATCAACACCATCGAAGGGGGTACACACGTTGCAGGTTTCCGCCGCGCCATCACCCGCGTGTTCAAGTCTTATGGCGACAAAAACAAACTTTTCGAAAAAGCAAAAGTAGAAATCACCGGCGACGACTTCCGCGAAGGCATCAGCGCCATCATATCTGTAAAAGTGCCCGAACCACAGTTCGAGGGCCAAACAAAAACCAAACTAGGCAACAACGACGTAATGGGCATTGTAGACGTAGCCGTGAGCCGCGTACTAGAAGCCTACCTCGAAGAGCATCCCAAAGAAGCCAAAATAATAATAGACAAAGTAATAATAGCAGCCCAAGCACGTGCCGCAGCCCGCAAAGCCCGCGAAATGGTACAACGCAAAAGCGTACTCAGCGGCGGTGGCATGCCTGGCAAGCTTGCAGACTGCTCCGACAAAGACCCAGAACGCTGCGAGCTATACCTTGTCGAAGGAGACTCGGCCGGGGGTACCGCCAAGCAAGGCCGCGACCGCCACTACCAAGCCATACTACCACTACGAGGCAAAATCTTAAACGTAGAAAAAGCACAAGAACATAAAATATACGAAAACGAGGAAATCAAAAACATGTTCACCGCACTAGGCGTAAGCGTAGGCACACCAGAAGACCCCAAAGCACTCAACCTCACCAAGCTACGCTACCACAAAATCATCATCATGAACGATGCCGATGTGGATGGCTCGCACATTGCCACACTTATACTCACCTTCTTCTTCCGATACATGAACGCCCTAGTGCAACAAGGCTACGTGTACCTAGCACAGCCACCACTATACCTTGTAAAAAAAGGCAAAGACGAAGAATACGCCTGGACCGAAGAAGACCGCAAACGTGCCGTAGCACGCATGGCCAACGGCAAAGAAGAAAGCGTAGGCATACAACGCTACAAAGGTCTTGGAGAAATGAACGCCGAACAACTTTGGAGCACCACCATGAACCCCGAAACACGCGCTCTAAAACAAGTAACCATAGACAGCGCCGCCGAGGCCGACCGTATATTTGCCATGCTCATGGGCGACGAGGTGCCCCCCCGCCGCGAGTTTATAGAAAGCCACGCCAAATACGCCAAGATAGACGTATAGCACAGCACACAACCACACAGCTCCACGCCATCCTTGTACGCCAAGGATGGCGTTTTTTTTCCTTAAGGCGGTACCGCCTACGTACTACTATCTGGCTTTGGGTCTATAGCCATACGCTGCTATCTTTTGCTCAGAAAAAAGGGCAAAAGGATAAGCCCCGACTGAGCATGCCTTTTAGGCGCAGGCGGGTGCTACTGTCTTGTGCAGGTATAGCTTTCGTCTTGCTATTGAGCTTGCTTATCGTGTACTGGCTTACTGATAGCTGTTTACCAACTTATAATAGCTTTTAACCGAGCCATAATTGTCTTTAACCAAGCTATAATAGGCTTTAACCGAGCCATAATAGGCTTTAACCAAGCCATAATTGGATTTAACCGAGCCATAATAGGCTTTAACCGAGCCATAATAGGCTTTAACCAAACCATAATTGGCTTTAACCGAGCCATAATAGGCTTTAACCAAGCCATAATTGGCTTTAACCAAGCCATAATAGGCTTTAACCTTTCTTGCAATGGCTATAAAAATAATATTTTATACAATTATCTGTCAGGAAGATGTTTTACGAAATACTTGCAGTTTATCTTTCTTATACATGCTTTTCTACACGCTAGTATATGAGCTTGCCCTGTGGCTAGGTATGGGGTAAATGCCTGTTGTAGTAGCTAAGCTTTGTGGCCAAAAGGCTTTGCCCTACTGCTAAACGCCAAAAGTAGCACCCACGAAAGCGTGAGGGATGTGCCAGGTGGCTGCCCTTGCAGCCAGCCCAAAGGGCCGCAGCGCAGCGGAGCCTAGAGCAGCCCGACCCCGCTGCTAAGCCTTTTTTTTGCAGCAGAGCCTAGCGGGGGCACGCCCAAAGAAATGTGAAAATGAATATGCAGGCGAAGGATTGGAAATGTGTACGCGTCTAATGCATTGTGCCGCTAGCATAGGGCAAACAAAACTGACAAGATATGATGGGTATAAGAAGCATATTGGGGCTATTGGCAATGCTGATGATGGCTACACCGCAAGTGCTGGCACAGCAGGCAGCTATAAAGGTGTATGACTTTGCGGGCTTGCAACCGATGCTGCACCAAGAGGGCGAGCGACTGCAAATAGTAAACTTTTGGGCCATGTGGTGTGCGCCTTGTGTGGCAGAGTTGCCGTACTTGCAGGCTTATGCCAATGCGCATCCCGAGGTAGATTTGCTGCTGGTGAGTATGGATTTTCCGAAGGATATCAAAGACAAGTTGAAACCATTCTTGAAGAAAAGAGGCATCACTGCCCAAGTGGTGATGCTAGACGACCCCGATGCCAATACTTGGATAGATAAGATAGATAAGAACTGGAGCGGGGCCATACCTTTTACTATTATCTACAACAAGGAGCAGCGGGGCTACCACGAGCGAGCGTTTGACAGTGTAGCAGAGGTAGCGGCTGCGGTGGCAGAAACAATGAATACAAAAAACTAATTGTGAATCATAAATACAAAATAAACTACATTCTACAGAAAGTGCTTGGCCTTTGGTAGAAAAACTATTGGCAGTGCCTACGTATAAGAAAAGGTATTTGGCACATTACAAAACCATCCTGAGCGAGATGATAACAAGCGGCACGTATAGCACAGATGCTGCTGCAATGCAAACTTTGATACTCGCATCGGTAACGGCAGACGTGAATAAATTTAGCTATCAAACCTTATCGAACTTTACTGCTAACCTGAGCACTACAGATGTAAGCTCTAGTGGCAACACCGCTCCTGGCCTTACAGGTCTTATGAGTGCAAGAGCTACTTACTTGAATGGCTTGGCAGACTTTACCAACACCCAACCTGTGATAGCAAGCATAGCATCGTTGCCAGCAAGCCCAGTAGTGGGTGGCAATGTAACTGTAACGGCAAATGTAACAAACACGACAGTAACCGAGGTTTATCTGGGCTACCGTATAGCCCGCAACGACATTTTTGTAAAAGTAAAAATGTACGATGATGGTGCGCACGGCGATGGTGCCGCAAGCGATAATGTATATGGTGCTACGATACCTGTGATGGGTGCCGAAGTGCAATATTATATCTATGCCGAGAATGCGAATGTGGGAATGTTTTCGCCAGCACGTGCAGAATATGAGTATTATAAAATAGCTGCCACCTTTGAGCCTATAAAAGCAGGAGAATTGACGGTGAATGAGATAATGGCATCCAACACCAAAACAGTAACCGATGCAAGCGGCAAATACGAAGATTGGTTTGAGCTGTATAACAACACAAGCAAAACCCTGAGCCTTGAAGACCTCTATGCTACTGACGATAATACGAACAAGTTGAAATGGAAATTCCCAAGCGGTACTACAATTGCTCCTGGAGGGTACCTTATTGTTTGGGCAGATGGCGACCTTACAGAGCCGGGCGTGCATGCCGATTTTAAATTCTCATCGAGCGGCGAAAGCTGTGTCTTATCTTATGCATCTGGCGATGTGGTAGATTCGGTAACCTTTGGTGCGCAAATAAGCGACTCTTCTTACTCGCGTATACCCAATGGTACTGGTAGCTTTGTAATAAAAGACCCTACCTATAATGGCAACAATGAGTGGGCTGCAAGCATCAAAGCAATAAACGAGCAAAGCACAACCTTGCGCATTTTTCCAAATCCTGTTTCTAGTACATTAAACATTGTAGACGAAAAAGTAAGTATTGAAACAGTAGAAGTGTATGATATGCTTGGGCATAAAATAATATCGAACAACTATAGCAACCAAAATAACGTAAGTATAGACCTATCTGGATATGCCAATGGTATGTATTTGCTGTTTGTAAATAAAGAATCGAAAATAAAAGTGATTAAGAATAATTAAAGAGGTTTTAGTTAGAGGGATGCCTTAGTAAAATAGGGTGTTTATTATGTTTGCAGGGCTGCTGTATTATGGGTCGGATATACGACTGATAATGCAGCAGCTTTTGTTTTTGGGAAGGCTTATATAGCCCAGATTGCTTATTGGGCTCTTTACTGCTGTGAAATTTTTGTCCTATCTATCGTTTCAAGGGCTCATATATCATATGCTTTTATCGCTCTTTCGGGGCTGTTTTGTATTATGTGTTATGGGTTTATTCTTTTGTTTTTCTGTGGCTGTTGTGGGCATGTGTGGTGTGGCCCACGCTGCCGCGTGAAGGATGTGGCAGGTGGCTGCCCCAAGGCAGCCAGCCCGCAGGGCCGCAGCGCAGCGGAGCCTAGAGCAGCCTGACCCCGCTGCTGAGCCTTTTTTTTGCAGCAGAGGCTTGCGGGGGCACGCCCAAAAAAGCTTAAGGATGGGTGTGGGGTACATTGCACAAAAGGCACATACAGGGGTTCTGTATGTGCCTTTTGTATTTTTTGAGGGGGGTAATGTTTGGTTAGTTTGTTGTTCTTTTTTCGAGTAGGTATTTGACCAATAAATAACCGCCAAATGCGCCTGCCATTATGAGTGAGGAGTAAAGGAAGTTGTTGTTGGCAAAGTCTTGAATCATAAACTCGTTCATGGCGCTGCGGTTGTTGGTTTTCGCCAGGTTTAGGAGTTGGGGATTTTTGAACAGAATAATGCTACCCAAGATCATGCAGGCTACAAATATGCCTAGGGCAAAGGCAAGCGCTGTCCATAATACCCATGTTAAGGGGTTGAGGCCTATGGATTGGGCTTTGCGGTAGTTGTTGCTACCAAGGAAGAAGAGTAGGAATAGTATGGGGAACATCATTTAGGAGAGGTTCTCTTTCATAAATAGGCTGATGCTGTCCATGACGTGTGCTATTTGTGCGTCGTCTAGGCCGTGGTGGCAGGCTAGTAGCATGCCGCCGCGCAGTACTTTGTCGCTCTCGGGGTCGCCTGCGTTGGCTGTTTTGTAGGTGAGGTGCTGGGAGCCTGGCTGCCGGGTGATATTGCCGGTGAATCCGGGGGGGGTGGGG
>JADLEN010000005.1 GCA_020846105.1 Chitinophagaceae bacterium
ATATCCTGGGCACACCGCATTACAGGTAATACCATGCTCGCCACCTTCCATAGCCATTACTTTGGTAAAGCCCACAACGCCATGCTTGGCTGCCACATACGCACTTTTATACGGCGATGCTATAAGCCCATGTGCCGATGCTACATTGATGATACGGCCAAACTTAGCGGCTTTCATACCAGGCCATACGGCTTTCGTAGCTATAAAGGCTGCTGTAAGGTTGATGCTTATAATGTCGTTCCATTTGTCTTCCGGAAAATCTTCTACTGGCGATACAAACTGTATACCTGCATTGTTTACCAGCACTTCTATATTGCCAAACTTGTCTAGGGTGGCTTGTACAAATGCTTTTATCTCCTCGGCACGCAGCATATTTGCGGGCGAGTAAATATATTCTACACCAAAATCTGCTGCTACTTGTGCTGCTATTTCAGCGCCATTAGCTTCTAGCCCGTTGAAGGCTATGTTGTAGCCCAATGCGGCAAATGCCTTTGCTGTTGCCAAGCCTATGCCGCTGGTACTGCCTGTTATCAATACTGTTTTTGCCATTCTTTTTATTTTTTATTGTTTTTAAATTTTGCTCTTATCTTACTGTATTTCACAAAGGCCATATTGGCCGCTAGCTTGTAGGCCACATAGCCGGCATAGCCGTCTAAGAAGCCTAGCCTTAGTATATAATCTTGGAAAAATTTGATTTTGGGGCCTAATACCAATTTCAGCAAGCTCACGTTTTTGCCTTTGGCATAGGCCTCCTCGGCCGATAGGCTAGTGTAGCGCTCTGTCATGCGCATATAGTCCGATATACTGCTGAAGCTATAATGTAGCAAGTCGCCAGAAAGCGTGCCATAGCTTTTGCTACCATCGTGCAAGCGCCAGCGCTCGTGTATAGTGCCTTGCCAGCTGCCTTTATCTTTTAGCCATAGGCGGCATTGCTTATCGGGGTACCAGCTGCCGTGTTTTATATAGCTGCCGCAAAAGTTGGTACAGCGGCGCAGGTAGTAGGCATTGTGTGTGGGCTTGGCCATTATGGCTATTATAGCAGCTTTCAGCTCTTCGCTCAGCACCTCATCGGCATCTAGGCTTAGCACCCACGGGTGGCTAGCTAGCCCTGCACCATAGTTTTTTTGCGCAGCAAACCCTTCAAAATCATGCTGCACCACACGCGCTCCGTAGCTAGCAGCTATGGCACAGGTACGGTCTGTAGAGGCAGAGTCTATCACTACTATTTCTGTGGCTATACCTGCAAGCGCTTGCAAGCACTTGCCTATATTGGCCTCCTCGTTGTAGGTGATTATCACTGCGCTCAGCATACTTGCCTATTGTTTGTTTTGGGTTTTAAATTCGCTAGTGGTATGAAACTCAATATCCGGATTGTTCTGCCGCTCGGTGTTCAAAAACCATTCGCTCTGCGCCAGATACACCAGGTTGCCATCCTTGTCCGTCATCACATTTTGTTGTTTGAAACGTACAAAGTCTTCTAACTTTTTCTTGTCGCCCGTTATCCAGCAGGCTTTATAAAAGCTTAGTGGCATAAAAGCGCAAGCCGCACCATACTCTTGCAGCAGGCGGTATTGTATTACCTCAAACTGTAGCTCGCCCACACAGCCTATTATTTTTCTGTTGCCTCCGTGCTGTGTAAATAGCTGCGCCACACCCTCGTCTGTAAGTTGGTTAATGCCTTTCTCCAATTGCTTGGTCTTCATCGGGTCTTTATTTACCAGCTCTTTAAATAGCTCTGGCGAAAAGGTAGGGATACCTGTAAACTGTAGCTCCTCGCCTTGGGTCAGCGTATCGCCTATCTTAAACTGGCCTGTGTCAAACAAGCCCACCACATCGCCTGGGTAGGCATCATCTATTATTTCTTTTTCCCTAGCCATAAAAGAGTAGGGATTGCTAAAACGTACATCTTTGCCTAGCCGCGTATGCTTGTAATAAGTGCTGCGCTGAAAACGCCCCGACACTACACGCAAAAAAGCTATCCTATCGCGGTGCCTTGGGTCTAGGTTGGCGTGTATCTTAAACACGAAACCCGAAAACTTCTCCTCCTCGGGTGCCACATGCCGCTTGTCCGTATCGCGGCCTAGCGGCTCGGGTGCTATCTGCACAAAGGTGTCTAGCATTTCTTTTACCCCAAAATTATTTACTGCCGAGCCAAAAAACACTGGCGCCACCAGCCCTGCTCTATAATCTGCCTTGTCCATAGCACCATACACGCCATCTAGCAGCTCCACATCTTCGCGCAGTTGGTTGGCATCGCGCTGGCCCACTAGCTGGTCTAGGGTAGGGTCTTGCAAGTTGGGTATGTCTATATTATTATCTTCTAGCGAGCGCTGGTTGGGGCTATATAGTTGCAGCGTCTTGTCGTACAGGTTATACACACCCTTAAATTCTTTGCCCATATTTATAGGCCAGCTCAGCGGGTGTAGGTTTATTTTCAGTTCTTTTTCTATCTCGTCTATTAGGTCAAAGGGGTACTTACCATCCCTATCCATCTTGTTTACAATCACGATTACGGGCGTGTCTCTCATACGGCATACCTCCATCAGGCGGCGGGTTTGCTCTTCCACACCATTCACGCTGTCTATCACCAGTATCACCGAGTCTACAGCAGTGAGGGTGCGGTAGGTATCCTCCGCAAAATCCTTGTGCCCCGGAGTATCTAGCAGGTTTATCAGCTTGCCCTGATACTCGAAACACATTACCGACGTAGCCACCGATATACCCCGCTGCCGTTCTATCTCCATAAAGTCCGACGTGGCATGCTTCTTTATCTTATTGCTTTTTACCGCGCCCGCCACCTGTATAGCCCCGCCAAACAGCAGCAGCTTTTCGGTAAGCGTAGTCTTACCCGCATCTGGGTGAGAGATAATGGCAAAGGTGCGCCTACGCGCTATTTCTTTTTCGTATTTCAATCCTGAAGTCTGTTTTGTAACGTGTGAGTGGCGGCAAAGGTAAGCTTTTGCTACATTGTAGCTTTTGGCTTATTGCCCTTATTTCTTCTTTTTTTCTTGGGCGCTTGGGCTTTTGTCTTGCTATTGGGCTTTGGGTCTCGGGCTGTTGCTTGTACTCCTCGCTGCGCTGCGGGGTACAGCTGCCATCCCGCGCAG
>JADLEN010000006.1 GCA_020846105.1 Chitinophagaceae bacterium
ATTGCATTGATGGTAAAATCTCTGCGGTTTTGGTCGTCTTCGAGTGTGCCATTTTCTACAGCTGGCTTGCGCGAATTTTCTTGGTACGATTCTTTTCGGGCACCTACAAACTCTACCTCAAAACCATTGGGCAGGCGAAATTGGGCTGTGCCAAAATTTTTAAAAAAACTAACGTTCAATTTTGGAGAAAAAGAATCGGCTACTTTGTGCGCTAGTACGATACCATCGCCAAGGCATACAATATCAGCATCTTTACTTTTACGGTCTAGCAACTTGTCGCGTACAAAACCACCAATAAGATAGCATGGCATCTCCAACTCGTTTGCCACATCGCCAATACGGGTCAGCAATAATCTTTCTTCTTTGGTACAATTGATATCCATGAGCTGGCAAAAATAAAGGAAATGTACTAAGGAGCTGTTTGCTAATAAATTGTTTTTAGAATTCGCTTAACTTTCGGATAACCATTTTTTAAGTGTATGCTTTCTATTTTTGGAACAACAAAATAAACACATCTTATGAACCAGAAAATCCTACTTTTAACCCTAATGATTGGCGCTGCTATTCACGGCAAGGCTCAAAATCCAGTAGCTTTTGGCAATCATCAAAAAAGTATTACTAACAAAAATAGCCAAGTTGCCGCGGCCGCTCCCGAATTCAAATTTTTTGTGACTGATGACCTTCATGATTATGGCACTATTCCTGAAGGGCCAAAAGCGATTTATGAATTTCAGTTTATAAATACGGGCAACGCACCCTTAATTATCACAAATGCTCAAGCATCTTGTGGCTGCACTTCCCCAGAATTTCCGAGAGAGCCTATATTACCAGGTAAAAAAGGGAAAATAAAAGTGACATATGCTACCGAGGGTCGCCCAGGTAATTTTACCAAAAGTGTATACATTACCTCCAATGCTCAGACTAATGATGGAATGGGTCATTACGAGCTAAAAATTAAAGGCATTGTAAAGCCTGCTAAAAAATAGCTATTTTAGCTTTAACGGTCAAATAACAGCCTCTTTCTAATAATTAATTAATTTTGTTACACTTAAAAAATACAAACACCTTATGAAAAAAATTATTTTATCTGCAGCCGTTTTGGTATTAAGTCTTGGAGCTTATGCGCAAAACAACACACCAAAGCCGGTAGAAAATGGCGCTATTAATGTCGCAAATGTTGCTAGTGGAACACCAATGCAATCACAAGCATCTAGCTTGAAGCCCGAAAATATGTATTTTAAAGAAAATATTCACGATTTTGGCACTATCCAAGAAGGTCCTGGTGCTGAATATGAATTTGAATTTACCAATACAGGCAAAGAGCCTATTATCATTTCTAATGTTAGTGCGTCTTGCGGTTGCACCACACCGTCTTATTCAAAAGACCCAGTACTACCTGGCAAAAAAGGAAAAATAAAAGCATTGTATAATACACAAGGCCGTGTAGCACCCTTTACCAAAACGATAAGTATTACCTCTAATGCAGGTATCAAAGTATTGACTATTAAAGGAGAAGTAGAAAAAGCGCCTTCTGGGTCGGTACCTGAAAATAATTCAATGATCAAAACAAACTAAACAATTTTTTATAAAACTACTAAACAGCAAAACAATGAAAAAAGTAATCTTATCTTTATCAATTTTGTGCTTGGCTTCTGGCTATGCAATGGCACAGAATCCAGTAAGTGCGGCACCCGCAGTAGCCTCAAAAGCAGTTTCTAAAAATGCACCTAAATTTGCATTTACAGACAAAAATGACACTTATGATTTTGGCAAAGTACCAGAAGGTCCGGTAGCTGAGCATGTATTCGAATTTAAAAACATAGGCAAAGAGCCCTTGATTATCAGTAACTGTAACGCATCTTGCGGCTGCACTACTCCAGAATGGAACAAAGAGCCCATTTTGCCAGGAAAAAAAGGGAAAATAACTGTTCGCTACAATACACAAGGCAGGGTAGGACCTATAGCAAAATCTGTATATGTAACATCTAATGCAGCACTTGAAGGTGGCAAAGACCGTTATGAACTTTACATCAAAGGTGAGGTAGTAGCACCAGCAACTACCGATGCTCCTAAAGGATAATTATGAATATTTCAATATTAAGTTAAAAAAAAGCGGCTTTTAGTCGCTTTTTTTTGTTGGTAACAAAACCTAAATACAACATGGTTTTATAGCATGTATTTTGTTAATTTTGTTTTTTAGGATTATACAATTAATATTAAATTTTGCCGTTTTTAGGTTTTCCACAATCACTATAAATACTGCTTAAACCTTGGCATTAAATTTGGGGCAATTAAAGTTGAAAGAATAAATCTGATGGTTAAAAAAGTGAGTTTAATTCTGGCATTAAGCCTAATTGTGCAATCCAGTTTTGCGCAGACAAGGATATATGTGAATGAGTACCTGAATATTGGCGTTGGCGCACGTGCATTGGCTATGGGTGGGGCGCAAACCAGCACCACTAGCGATGCATACAGTGGTTATTGGAATCCCGCAGGCCTCACAAACATAAAAGAAGATTTGCAAGTGGGCCTTATGCATGCAGAGTATTTTGCAGGCAATGCCAAGTATGATTTTGCTACCCTTGCCTTGCCCACAAAAGACAAAAAGAGGGTTTTCGGAATCTCATTCTTAAGGTTTGCAACTGATGATATTCCTTATACGCTAGACTATGTGCAGCCCGATGGCTCATTTGACGATAGTAAATTAAAATCAATTTCGGCTGGCGACCATGCTATTTTTATTAGCTATGCGCAGAAAATAAAATTGTTCAAAAACCCTGCAATACAAAGTAGTATTGGTGGTAATGCCAAGATAGTCTTTAGAAATATTGGCTCTATGGCCAACGCCGTGGGCGCTGGTGCCGACATCGGAATACAGGCCACCTACAAAGCCTGGCATTTTGGTATTACTGCCAAAGATATTACTACCACCTACACTACTTGGAGTTTTAATCTAAGTGAAAAAGAAAAAGATATATTTGGACAAACAGGTAATGAAATTCCCGTAAAATCTTATGAGGTGATGAATCCAAGATTTATATTAGGCGCGGCTTATACTTTTTTCAAGCCCGAACGAAAAATGCACCTTACCCTTGAGGCAAATGCAGACCTCACAACAGATGGCAAACGAAATACACTTATCAAAAGTAAAAACGTAAGTATAGACCCTAGAATTGGTTTGGAGCTTGATTATAAAAAAACTCTTTTCCTTCGTTCTGGCATTTGTAATATCCAAAAAGTGCTTGACGATAAAGACAGCACCAACCAAACTTATTTTACCATTTTTCAGCCCTCAATTGGTGTTGGTATCAAGCTTGGTCCATTGGTTGTAGATTATGCCTACACTAGCTTGCAAACCCAGAGCAACCCATTGTTTTCGCATATCATTTCGGCAAGGTTAGACATTGCGAGCTTAAAAGCAAAAGCCGAAAAATCAGCGACATCAGAAGCTAACTAATAACACTTTTCAAGATAAAAAAATGAAGTATCGATTCATAAAACACCTATTTAGTATTTGTACAATAATACTATTGCTCACTTCACTAGAAGTAAGTGCACAATATGCCAATGGGTGGATAGACTACAGTAAAACTTATTGGAAATTTAAGGTAGGTAGCGAAGGTGTTATAAGGCTAACGAAGGCCGACCTTGACGCAGCAGGACTGCCAAGTACAATAAATGGCGCCGACTTGGTTTTATATCGTGGGGGCAAAGAGGTAAGCTTGTTTACAACTACTGTAGGTAGCTTGGCCGCTAGCGATTATATAGAATTTTATGGCACAGCCAACGATGGCGTTTTAGACAAGGAACTTTACCTAAAACCAAATAAATATACAAACGAAAATATCAGCTTATTTAACGATTCAGCATCGTACTTTCTGACAATAGACAACAGCAACCCACATCTTAGGCTTGTGAACAGTACTGTTGCGATACCTCCTAGCCCACCCACAGCTGCAGGGTATTGTTGGGCCAATATTATCAGCAATGGTCGAAATCAATTTTCGAATGGAAAAACCAATGGCCCGTTGCGTTATGACATTAGTGGTATTGTAGAATTGTATGCTTCACAATTTGATTATGCCGAAGGGTATATTTTCAACTGGAATTTGTCGGCCAACCCAGCAAGTATTACTATAGCTACGCCTAATTTAGTATCAACAGCTGCAAATGCCAGGTTGCGTACTGCAAGTCTTGCGATAGCCAAAGACTCTAATCACAAACTCAGTGTATATATTAATAACAATTTACTAGCAGACTCTACCTATGGCATATCGGATGTGCAGCATTTTGACATGAGTTTTCCGAGCACCTTGCTCACCAGTAGTAATACCTTGAAATTTGAACACCGACAAACGGGTAATGCTGATGTATTTGGTGTACCTTATTGGAGTATCGATTATCCTAGAGATTGGGATTTTAGCGGTAGCAATTTTATTAAATTCAAAGTAAATGCAGCCACTAGTGCACAGTACTTAGAAATCAACAACTTTGTACACGGCGGCACAGCCCCCAAATTATACGACCTTACCAACAATAAATGGTATTTGGGCGACATCAGTTTTAGTGGCAAAACTAGGTTTCTGATTGACGCTGCAATGACCCAATCCGAAATGGTTTTGTTTGCTAATACTAGTAGTAAAATCATAAAACCACAATTTGTGCAACAGCGCATTTTTACTGATTATAATAACGCAAGTAACCAAGGAGATTATCTTATTATTACGCACAAAAATTTGATGAAACCTTATGCAGGTAAAAATCAAATTGACGAGTATAAAAACTATAGAAACTCGGTAGCGGGTGGTGCCCATAAAACAGTTGTGGCAGATGTTGAAGAATTATACGATCAATTTGCCTACGGAACAGACCAGCATCCATTAGCCATTTCACAACTCATCGATTTTGGATTGGTCACCTGGAGCACCAAGCCCAATAGTGTCTTCCTAATAGGCAAGGGTGTTACCTATGAAATATACAAAACATTTATTGCTTCTAGTTCGGTTGCCAACTATGAGGGTATTGTGCCCACCTATGGCACGCCTGGCTCTGACCTAGGCTTTGTAACCGATAGAGTTACTTGGAAAATGAAAATGCCTATTGGAAGGTTATCGGCATGGAATACCGAAGAAGTAGCTAATTACCTCAACAAGGTAAAACAGTACGAGGCAAGCCTGGCGCCGGCCTCATTTCCTACACCCTCTACAGAATTATGGAAAAAACAAGTATTGCATCTTGCCGGTGGCGATGGCACACCAGCATATCCAGGTTTGCAATCGGGTACATTATTGCCCACACTCAATGCTGCAAAAAGTATTATTGAAGCTCCCAATACAGGTGCATTCACTGCAACTTATGCCAAAGACACAAAGGGGCTTCCGACAACAATAAACGACAAAAAAGTAGATAGTCTTATCAATAATGGCATATCGATGATTACGTATTATGGGCACGGGTCGGCAGAGCGTTTGGATTACGAAATAAAGGCCCCTTCTGAGTACAATACCTTGCCTAGAATACCAATTTTCAGTGCATTCGGTTGTGATATTTCTACC
>JADLEN010000007.1 GCA_020846105.1 Chitinophagaceae bacterium
CCACGCAGAAATTGTCCCATCGTGTAGGATTGAAAAAATATCTCTTATGTCTTCGGTTGCTGTCATTCTAAATTTGCAGATAACTTACTTATAGCAGCCATAAATGTTAATTAAAGAATCTACCAATTTAATAGATTGCAGTTTAAAAAAAATCGATTGAAGCCATAAATGTTAAAGTATAGCAAATGTAAAAGTAATTGGCTATAAATCCAAATCATCGAATGGGCTTTTTATTTTTTGGATATCTTTCGTACTAACATGAGTGTAAATTTCGGACGTTTTACTTCTTTTGCGTGCAACTGATACTTATATGTTTAATTTTAACTGTGATTTTGAAAAGTTGCGTACTTGTGCACAAGCCTCAAAAATAATGCGCAGCTAAGAATAAGGGCCTTTGTCAATAATGGCTGTAGCAGGGCGGTGTTTTCTGCCAATTTGTCCCCGAAATACACTGTGGCAATGTTTTTGCAACCTTGATGGCTAAGTATGTTATTCAAAAAAAAGAAAATCATGAACGAGCAAGAGCAACAACAAGATGCGGCCAACGAAGAAATATTGGCCAATACAGCGGCCGATGATGCGCAAACCACAGAGCCTATAGTAGAAGAAATTTCGGTAGAAGACAAGCTACGCCACGAACTGAGCAGCTTCAAAGACCAATACCTACGTTTGGTGGCCGAGTTTGACAATTTTAGAAAGCGTACTGCCAAAGAAAAAGAAGATGCCCGATTGCTAGCCAATAAAGATATAATGCAAAGCCTGATAGCGGTGCTAGACGATAGCGAGCGCGCCAACAAAACTTTCGAAACGGCTACCGATATGGCAGCGGTGAAAGAAGGTGTAAACTTGATATTGACGAAGCTGAATGCCATACTCACTGCCAAGGGGCTGAAGCCTATGGATACACCTATAGGTGCCGATTTTGACGCCGACTTGCACGAAGGCATTACCGAAATACCTGCCCCTACCGAGGCGCTCAAAGGCAAAGTGGTAGATGTGATAGAAAAGGGATATTACCTGAATGATAAGCTTGTACGCCATGCCAAAGTAGTGGTGGGCAACTAAATAAAAATATTGATACTAGATGTCTAAAAGAGATTATTATGAAATACTAGGTGTAGGCAAGCAAGCCAGCGCCGACGAGATAAAAAAGGCTTATCGCAAAACTGCGATGCAGCATCACCCAGACCGCAACCCTGGCGACAAAAGCGCCGAAGATAAATTTAAGGAAGCAGCCGAGGCTTACGAGATACTGAGCTCGCCCGACAAAAAGGCGCAATACGACCGTTTTGGCCATAGTATGGGCAATGGCGGTAGGCCAGGTGGCGGCGGTGGCGGCCAAGGTTTTGGCGGTATGAACATGGACGACATATTCTCCAACTTTGGCGACATCTTTGGCGATGGCTTTGGTGGTGGCGGCGGTGGCCGTGGCGGCAGGCGTGGCGGTGGCAATCGTGGCGCCAACCTACGGGTAAAACTGAAAATGAACTTTGCCGAAATAGCCCATGGTGCCAATAAAAAAATAAAAGTAAAGAAATATGTTGCTTGCCAGCCCTGTGGCGGCAATGGTGCCAAAGACAAAAGCGCTATAAAAACATGTGGTACTTGTGGCGGCAGCGGCCAAGTGCGTAGGGTGCAAAATACCTTTCTTGGCCAAATGCAAACCGTGGCTACCTGCCCTACCTGCAATGGCGATGGCACTAGTATTTCGGCAAAATGTACAAGCTGTAAAGGCGAGGGCCGTGTGTATGGCGAAGAGACCATAAGCATGGACATACCTGCTGGCGTGCAAGAGGGTATGCAACTAAGCATGACAGGCAATGGCAATGTAGGCGAGCGTGGTGGCCCATCTGGCGACCTACTGATACTGATAGAAGAAGAAAAGCACCCGCAACTTATGCGCCGCGATTTGGATGTTATCTACCCTCTGTTTGTGACCTTCCCCGATGTAGTATTGGGTACACAAGTAGAGGTGCCAACAATAGATGGCCGTGCCAAAATAAAGATACCCGCTGGCACCCAAAGTGGAAAAATTTTCCGACTCAAAGGCAAAGGATTCCCTGCTTTTCAGAGCTATGAAAAAGGAGACCAATTGGTAGAAATAAATACATGGTCGCCACAGAACCTAAGCAAAGAAGAGCGCGAAATGCTAGAAAAATTGCAACATTCGCCCAACTTTAAGCCGGCAGATAATGCAGCTGAGGGCAAGGACGAAAAAGGCTTTTTTGATAAAATAAAAGATGCTTTTAGCTAGCTAATATTTTTTGAATAAAAACAACAAAGCCCGATGCAATTGTATCGGGCTTTGTTGTTTTGGTATTCTTTTTTTAAAACTACTAAGCTAGCTTGCCTAGTGCGTATTGTATGCGTTTGATGGCTTCTATAAGATTGTCCATAGAAGTAGCAAAAGATATACGTATGTTTTTTGGGCTGCCAAAAGCGGCACCATCTACCACCGTTACATGCCCCTTGTGCAAAAGGTACATAGCTATATCTTCGGCACTGTTCATCACAGATTCGCCATCTGTTTTGCCAAAAAAGGAACTAATATCTGGGAAGGCATAAAATGCACCAGCCGGCATATTGATTTTGATACCAGGTATGCGCGCCAAGTTTTTGATTACATAATCTTTGCGCTCGGTAAAGGCGCGCACCATGTCGGCAGTGGGGGCACTATCGCCTAGTAGTGCAGTGATGGCTGCACGCTGTGCTATAGAATTGGTGCCAGAGGTAAACTGTGCTTGTAGCTTTTCGCAAGCCTGTGCCAATTCTTTAGTGGCGGCAATATAGCCTAGGCGCCAACCTGTCATAGCATAGCCCTTAGAAAAGCCATTAACTACCACTACACGTTCTTTTATGCTATCAAATTGAGCAATACTTTCGTGCTTGCCGCTATAGTTGATATATTCATAAATCTCGTCGCTGATGATGGTGATGTTGGGGTGTTTTTCGAAAACCGCTGCCAATGCTGCAAGCTCTGCCTGGGAATATACGGAGCCAGAGGGGTTGCAGGGAGACGAAAACATGAACAAGCGTGTCTTGTCTGTGATAGCCGCTTCTAATGCTGCTGCCGAAATTTTAAAATCGCTTTCGATACCGCAGGGTACAAATACAGGAACACCTTCGGCAAGCGATACTTGTGCTGCATACGTAACCCAAAAGGGTGTGGGTATTATGGCCTCGTCGCCGGGATTGATGATACAGAGTACGGCATTGATAAGCGATTGTTTGGCGCCTGTAGAAACAACAATATTTTCGGGTTTGTAATCCAAGTTATTGTCGCGCAAGAGTTTTGTGCAGATGGCCTGGCGTAGTTCGGGGATACCTGCTACGGGTGTGTATTTGGTGTATCCATCGGCCATGGCTTGCGTAGCTGCATCGCATATGTGTTGCGGTGTTCGGAAGTCGGGCTCGCCAAGGCTAAGGTCTATTATATCTACTCCGGTGGCTTTGAGTTCTCGACTCAATTTGGCCATTTTTATTGTTTGTGGTTCGGTAACTCTATCGAGTCTTTGGGCTAATTGCATTGCGCTAAATAGGTTAATAATAATCGTATCAGTAGAAAATTTCCATTACAGTTTGTGACCGTTCATCAGCAAGATGGCACTCAATACAATGATACAAGCCATAGCAATGATGAGGAATCGAATGCTTTTTTTAGAAGCTTCGTAAGCATATTTAGATTCTTCTAGTTCGCTAATTCTTTTGATGGTATTTTCCATGCGTGTAAAAGCGGTTTCGCCTTTTACAATATAGTCGTAAGCACCATATTTCATGCTATCTACAGCTACTTGTATTTTGTCTTGGCCACTCACCATTATTACTTGTGCGTTAGGATTTTTTTCCTTTACATCGGCAAGTATTTGTACGCCATTTTTGGCTTCTGGTTTGTGTGCATTAAGGTGATAGTCCAGAATTACAATTGATGGATTTAGACTTAAGTTGTTGATGGCTTCTTCGCCATTGTCAAATAGACGAAAATTAAAATTGAATCTTTCCGCAAGGTAATCTTTCAACATTTCATTTTGGATAGGTTCATCGTCTACCAAAAAGATAG
>JADLEN010000008.1 GCA_020846105.1 Chitinophagaceae bacterium
AAATCGCTCCCACATTTCGGTAAAAAATAATAAATAAAGTGCTTTAGGATGTCCTTTAGGTGCTGGAGTCGTTACTGCATCTAATGCCATATTTTTTTGCTTTTTTTAATGTTAAAAATGATAAGAAGTGGGCAAGATACTCTAAAATGCTAAATGGCACAGGGTGATTTTTTTAGTTACTTTGCAGCCATAATTAATTTTGACGATGAATATTCTCCTTTTGGGTTCGGGTGGCAGAGAAAGCGCTCTTAGTTGGAAACTTAGCCAAAGCCCGCTTTGCACCAAGCTTTTCATAGCCACAGGCAATGCCGGCACGGCACAATATGGCACTAATATAGCTATTGGTATCAATGATTTTGAGTCACTCAAAGATTTTTGTCTGGCGCAGCAAATAGACATTTTATTTCCGGGTTCTGAAGAGCCTTTAGTAAATGGTGTGTATGATTTTTTTAAAAACGACTTAGCACTTGCGCACATAATAATACCAGGGCCTAGCAAAGAAGGTGCACAGTTAGAGGGTAGCAAAGCATTCTCAAAAAAATTGATGGCACGCCATAATATACCTACTGCTGCCTATGCCGAATTTGACGAAAATAATTTTGAAGAGGGCCTGCAATATTTAGATAACCATACTACGCCAATAGTGCTCAAAGCCGATGGGTTGGCAGCGGGTAAAGGTGTTGTTATCACATCGGACAAGGCGGAAGCCAAGGCCGTATTTACCGATATGATACGCAATGCTCAATTTGGTGATGCTAGTAAAACAGTAGTGGTAGAGCAGTTTCTTACTGGTATTGAGCTGTCTGTATTTGCCCTTACCGATGGTGAAAATTATGTCATCTTGCCAGAAGCTAAAGACTATAAGCGAGTAGGGGAGGGTGATACAGGGCCAAACACTGGCGGTATGGGTGCTATTTCGCCAGTGCCGTTTGCCAATGGCGCGTTTTTGCAAAAGGTAATAGAAAGAATAGTGGAGCCTACTATCAACGGCTTGCGCAGCGAAAATATTATTTACAATGGGTTTATATTTTTTGGCTTAATAAACGTTGGTGGCGACCCTTATGTGATAGAATACAATTGCCGTATGGGCGACCCCGAAACCGAGGTGGTAATGCCCAGATTGGAAAACGATTTGGTAGAATTGGTGCTACAAATGGAAGCAAAAAAGTTAAATGAAGTAACAATACAACACAGTCCCAAAGCTGCGGCAACAGTAATGTTGGTGAGTGCTGGCTACCCTGGCGACTATCCGAAAGGTAAATTAATTACCGGTTTTGAAACTGTTGAGGATAGTCTATTATTTCATGCAGGTACCAAACAAAATAATGGCCAAGTTGAAACTTCTGGCGGTCGTGTAATTGCGATTACTTCCTTAGCAGATGATTTGAAATTAGCCTTAGCCAACAGTTACAAAAATGCAGAGTTGGTGCAATTTGATGGGAAGAATTTTAGAAAGGATATAGGATTTGAGTTTTAAAACCGTCCGGTATTTTAAAAAAAAGTCGCTCGAAAAATGACATTCGAGCGACTTTTTTTATGTCTTTTACCCTTCACAATAGGCTTATTGTAAGTAGCTTTGCCACTTAATGAATCCGAGCATATTATCACAAATAAACCAACGAAATGCTGCCCAATATCTTTTGGGCAATGATGTGCAAGTGGTAGCTGCCCAAAAATGGACACCAAACCAACATATTACCATCCAAAGCTGGACGGTAAATTTTCCTGAAAAAAAATTGCCCGCACAACATGGCCAAATAATATGCCCCCAAATGGGTAGCAAACAAAAGGCAATACAATTGTTTTACCTCAAACATCGGCTTACCGAAAAGGCTACAGCGCTTGTGCTCTCTGTATATTTCGAGCCCGATTTTTTGGCACAATGGGATGAGCAAAGCCTTTTTTCGGAAGAAGCTTTTATAGAAAATAATGCCGGCCTACCTGTTTCTTTTTGTGCAGAAACTGATAAAGTAATAGAAGAGTTGTATGGAATAGCACCAAAAACCATTTTCTCAGACAAACTGCGCCAGATGGAGCTTTCGGTATGGCTTATGCGCAAAGCAATAGACTATATTGGCGCTGCCGAAGATACCAGCAATGTGCCCGCTTGTAGCTTTCTAAACAATGATACCGAGCGCAATAAAGTGATGAAGGCAAAAAATATTTTGGAGCAAGGTTTTGAACAAATGATTTCTATCAAAGAACTTTCTCGCCTAGTAGCCATCAATGAATGTTACCTCAAAAAAGGCTTTAAAGCCATGTTTGGAAAGTCTATTAACGAATTTCAACAGCAATTGCGGATAGCCAAAGCCAAAACATTGTTGCAAACCGAAGGGCTTACGGTAAGCGATGTGGCCAATACGCTTGGCTATAGCAGTATTTCTCATTTTAGTACTGCTTTTAAAAAAGCCACCAACATGAAACCTTGCGAATTGCTCAAATAGTATAATTCACAACTAATATTTGCACTTAAAATAATTCTAATTTGCTACACTTTCCTAATGCCAAAATAAACCTAGGCCTTTTTGTTACCGAAAAAAGAGCCGATGGCTACCACAATTTAGAAACAGTTTTTTATCCTTTGCGCATGCTCAAAGATGCTTTGGAAATAAACCTTGCGGCAACAGACGGGCAAAGCAATATGCGTATTTCTGGCAAAGTGGTAGATGGCGACTACACTGAAAATCTGGTTTGGAAAGCTTACCAATTATTAGCAAAAGATTTTCCGGACATTATTAAGCCTGTCAACATTCATTTGCTCAAGTCTATTCCTTTAGGGGCAGGCCTTGGCGGTGGCTCTTCAGATGCGGCTTTTATG
>JADLEN010000009.1 GCA_020846105.1 Chitinophagaceae bacterium
CGTTTTGATTTACAAAACACTATTAAATGTTTGTCTATGAAGTTTGCATTGGCCATATTGAGCAATTGCAAGCTTGTGTTGCAAAGTCGGATAGCCTTTATTTTGACACCAATTGTATTGAGGATATTGACCATGTGCTGCCACCATAAAATCATCTCGGTAGGTTTTTGCCAAAATACTTGCTGCTGCAATACTTGCAAATTTACTATCGCCTTTTACTACACAATGGTGCGGAATGCCAAAATATGGTGTGAATCGATTTCCATCAATAAGCAGCAGTTCTGGCTTGGTTTTCAATTGTGCTACCGCTTCGTGCATACCTTTAATAGAGGCTTTCAGAATATTTATTCTATCTATTTCGTGATTGTCAATTGCAGCTACGGCAAAAGAAATGGCTTCTTTTTCTATAATGGGGCGCAGCAACATTCTATTTGCCTCGCTTAGCTGTTTACTATCATTAAGTAAGGGATGGTAAAAATCTTGCGGCAACATAACAGCAGCGGCAAATACAGGACCTGCAAGGCAGCCACGGCCAGCCTCATCGCAGCCAGCTTCTAAAACTCCTTTGTGGTAATATGGTGCAAGCATTTCTTTTTTATCTTTCGGTAATGCAAAGTACAATAATAGAGGCTCAACTCGTAACTTCGCAGTTAGCGCCACTTTAATTATAAAAGTATATCCAAAGCGCTGCATCCACAATGAGTAATAAAGAAAATTCAAAATCATTTTTCGAGAAAACCTTCGGGAAAGAAGAAAAGCCCAAATCTGAAAAGTATTCTGAAGAAAAATTTGATAAAAAACCTTTTGGCGACAAAAGAAAATCAGGAGCAGAAGGGCGTTTTGAAAGTAGAGATAGAAGTGACGCCCCGCGCAAGTCTTTTGACAGAAAAGATGGCGATGCGCCACGCCGTAGGTTTGACGATAAAGAAGGTAGACCTTTTGAAAGAAAAGATAGAAGTGACGCCCCGCGCAAGTCTTATGACAGGAAAGATGGCGATGCACCGCGCCGTAGGTTTGATGACAAAGAAGGAAGACCTTTTGAAAGAAAAGATAGAAGTGATGCCCCGCGCAAGTCTTTTGACAGGAAAGACGGCGATGCACCGCGCCGTAGGTTTGACGATAAAAATGAGCGTCCATTCGACCGAGATAAAAAACCTTTTCCAAAAAAGGAGGTACCCAATCGCCGACCAAATTTTGATGAAAATGAATTTGGCGATGAGCCAAAAGCCAAGCGCGACGAGGATAATCAGACAGTAATAACGCGCGACAACCAAGTGCACAATGAAAAAATTGGTGCACACTTGAAGCCAAAAAAACAAAAATTTGAGGAGGAAGATTATGATGACGAGGAAATAGAAATAGTAGAGAAAGCTCCTGAGAAAATGCCACTCAATAAATACATTGCCCACTGCGGATTGTGCAGTAGACGCGATGCTATTGAGCATGTAAAACAAGGCAAAGTGCGCGTGAATGGCGAGCTGGCAATGGAGCCCGGAATGAAAATAAACGAAGGAGATGTGGTGAGTGTAGGGGGCAAAAAAATATTGCCTACCAAAAACCTAACCTACATTTTGCTCAATAAACCCAAAGGATTTATTACAACCACTGAAGACGAAAAAGGCAGACGTACAATAATGGATTTGGTGGCGAGTGCCGATGTGGCAAGACTGTACCCTATAGGCCGCTTGGACAGAAATACTACTGGCTTAATAATCCTTACAAATGATGGCGAATTGGCGCAAAAATTATCGCATCCAAAATACAATGTCAAAAAAATATACCAAGTAACACTCGACAAGAATTTGAGCAAAGCTGATTTTGAACAAATATTAGCAGGGGTAACGCTTGAAGATGGGCCAGCACCAGTAGATTCGTTGGCAATGCTAGAAGAGAAAAATGAAATTGGCATAGAAATACATAGTGGCAAAAACCGTATTGTTCGTCGCATATTTGAGCACCTAGGCTACCAAGTAGAAAAGCTGGATAGAGTGATGTATGCTGGGCTGACAAAGAAAAATGTACCTCGCGGCAAGTGGCGATTGCTTACGAGTAGAGAAGTGATTTTGTTGAAACATTTCAAAGCATAATTCGCTCATTTTTTTATGTTTATTAGTGCCGATAAAATACACAACGGAAAAAATTGGTTGCCAAAAAACACGACAATCGAAATAGCCAATGATGGTACTATTATTGAAATTCATAACAATCAAAAATTTGAAAACACCAAGCATTATGCAGGCATAATATGCCCTGGTTTTGTAAATGTACATTGCCATTTAGAGCTCAGCCATTTGAAAGGTGCGGTACCCGAGCATATAGGACTCACAAGCTTCTTGATGAATGTGATGCGTACTCGAAATAATTTTTCGGAAGCAGAAAAAAAAACAGCGCGCGAAAATGCTATACAATCTTTAATAGAAAATGGAACAGTAGCTGTAGGCGATATTGCTAATACTACTGACACGCTTTCGCTGCGCGAAAAAGATAAACTGCACTGGCAAACATTTGTAGAATGTATTGGTTTTAACCCTGAAAATGCAGAAGCAAATTTTTCATTTTCTGAAAAAATTTATACTCAATTTGCGCAGCAAAAAAAGAAAAATAATCAACTAAACCAAAGCATAGTGCCGCACGCACCCTACTCTGTTTCGGAACAATTGTTTAAACTCATTGCTGCGCATCAAAAAGAAAATATACTCTCGATACACAATCAAGAATCTGCTGCAGAAAATGAATTGTACCAAAACAAAAGTGGTGCATTTATTTCCTTTTTTAAAGAAATAGGTATCGACAATTCTTCGTTTGTTGCAAGTAGCGAAAGTTCTTTAAAGACATACGCAGATTGGCTTTCAGCAGATACACCCACTATTTTAGTACACAACACTTTTAGCACAAAAGCCGATGTGTTTTTTGCAGAAGGAAAATTCAAAAAGGTATTTTGGTGTATTTGCCCCAATGCCAATTTGTATATCGAAAACCGTTTGCCAGATATTGAATTACTTAATCAATTTGCACAAAATATTTGCATTGGCACAGATAGTTTAGCATCTAATCATCAGTTATCCGTGATGAGCGAATTACAAACTATTGACCAAAATTTTCCAATGATTGGTTGGGAGTTATTGCTACGCTGGGCAACATACAACGGCGCTTGTGCCCTAAAAATGGAAAATGAAATTGGCAGCATCGAGCCGAATAAAAAGCCTGGTTTGGTGCTGATAAAAAATGATTTTAGTATCGAAAAATTATATTGATGAACAACTATTTTGAACTCTTCCATTTGCCTATTACCTTTTTGCCCAATCCTAAATTGGTAAAATTGAAGTTTTATGAATTAAGCAAGCAATATCATCCCGACAGATATACCAATGCAAGCGAAGACGAGCAAGACGAGGCGCTACGGATGGCTGCAACCATCAATGATGCCTACAAAACATTGAGCAATGCCGAAAAGCGAATGGCCTATATCTTACGTTTGGAGGATGGGCTAGAGCAGGAGGAGCAATACAAGCTGCCCGCAGACTTTTTGATGGAAATGATGGACCTCAATGAAGCGGTGTCTGACTATGAAGACGAACCGAGCAACAAAAGCCTCAAAACCAAAGCTGAGCAAGCGATTGAGCAATTATTAGACGAGTGGGAAATACAAATTGCAGTACCCATAGCGGCCTACGAAAGTGGCGAAAACCAGAAAGAATCATTGAAGCAAATAAAAGATTTTTACTTCCGCAAAAAATACTTGTTGCGAATTAAGGAAAGACTTGCTACATTTGCATCCCGCTGATGAAAAGATGCGGGCTTACACTACCAAAACAAATTGTTGTAAGTAGATTGCCCAGATGGCGGAATTGGTAGA
>JADLEN010000010.1 GCA_020846105.1 Chitinophagaceae bacterium
TATGGTGTAGATGTATGGCCTGGCGATGTGATAGGTAGCGGCACAGTGGGCACGGGTTGTTTTTTAGAACTGAACGGTACTGGCTTGCTCAACGACCCCAACTACAAAGTGCAATGGCTGCAACCTGGCGATGTAGTGACTATGGAAATAGATGGCCTAGGATTGCTAAGCAATACTATTGTTGCCGAGCAAACAGATTGGAGCATTATGAATGAGAAGAAAAAATTCATTAAATAAAGTACACTGAAATGACATTCGATAGAATAATGTTTTTCTTGAAAGGCACAATGCTCGCATGCATTGTGCCTTTTGCAATTGCAGCACAGCCAAGGTTTGTGAGCCCAATTGCAGGAGTATATGGCACCGATTATAAGCTTGTGAATTATGTAGATTGGGCAGTAGATACTTTTATCAAAGACCACTATTGCAGCAGCAAAACCTACGATGGACACCAAGGTACCGATTTTGTTATCCGTAACTTCAAAGCCATGGATGCAGGCGTAGATGTGCTGGCTGCCGATAAAGGTAAAGTGATTTTTGTACAAGACGGGTTGTATGACAGAGAAAAAACTTCGGTGGTCTCTAAATTATTGGGCAATTATATTGGCATCACGCACGATGGCAAATTGCAGACCTATTATGGGCATCTGCGCACAGGCTCTGTATTGGTAAAAGTAGGCGACACCGTAGCTGCTGGCCAAAAAATAGCCCAAGTGGGCAGTAGTGGCAACAGTAGCGACCCGCACCTACATTTTGAACTTTGGTACGACTCTACTTATTATATTGACCCATTTAGTGGGCCTTGCGGCAACGCCACTACTTACTGGCTAGCCCAGCCCGCCTTTGATACCAGCTTTGGCATATGGACCTCGGGCATGTGCAATTATGTATGCACGCTAGACACCCTAAAAGAAGAGCCCAATAGGCGTGATACATTCTATGCCACCGACCCTGCAATTACCTATTGGAATTTGCAGTATGGCTTGCGCAAAAACGACTCGGTGCGGATAGATTGGTATCATCCATCGGGGAGCCTGTGGCTGAGCTATGGGCTACGCATGCAGCGCGACCAATGGTACTATTATTTTTGGAGCTACATAAGCACACCACCCAGCACGGCAGAGGGCAAGTGGACAATAAAATATTACCGCAACAATATTTTGGCAGCTACGCAACCTTTTTATTATTACCAAAAACCTAATACCATTACAGATAAAACCCTTAATGGCAGCAAAGATTGGCAGATATTGTATCAAGAAAATAGTATAAAAATTGTAGGCATCTTGCCCAAAGACGTACTACGCGTATATACCGCCCAAGGCCAGCTAGTAGCCACACATATTGCACAAGGGCCAGCATTAATTCTTGACAAAAACGAGCTAGCCAAAGGCATGTACATCATTACGAAAACCGAGGCTAGTAGCCAAAAGTGGAATAGCAAGCAATTGGTGATCTGGTAAGAAACCAGCAGCAAAATATTTTTTGTGTTCAATAACTTTTGCTGTGATTTTAAACCCCAATTGCGCGTTAGAAATTTATTCTACGGTGGGCACAAAGCCTAATAGCAGCACCCAAAGCCCAAGCTGCGCGGGATGGCAGCTGTAGCCCACAGCGACGCAGGAGCGAGGACTACAAGCAACAGCCCGAGACCCAAAGCTTAATAGTATGACGAAAGCTTAATCGCCCAAAAAAAGCAGAAAAAAAAGGCACTATATGGTCATGGAAAACAATGCCGCATCGGGTGCTTTGCGGCGCATACGAAGATCGAAGGCCATACAAATGTTGCGTACAAAAGCTTTGCCGTTGTCGGGTATTTGTAGCCGCTGTGGGCTACGAATAAGTATTTGGTCTTTTTCCATTTCGGCAAGGGCAGCCACAATTTCTTTTAACTCGGGTACTTGCATCTCCTCGTGGTGCCAAGTGGTATCGAAACGGCACATAAGGTTGAGGATATGGCGGCGAATGATGAGATCTTCGGTGGTAAGCAAATGCCCTTTTACAACAGGTAATATTCCTTGGGCAAGCAGCTCGTAATAATGCTCAATGCTCTTTTCGTTTTGGGCAAAACTGCTCCAAGTGTCGCCAATGGCAGATACACCAAGCCCTATCATCACTTGTGTATTGGTAGTGGTATAGCCCATAAAATTGCGGTGCAATTTGCCTGCCGCAAATGACTCATACAGCTCGTCGGTGGTGAGCGCAAAATGGTCCATACCTATCTCGTGGTAGCCACTTTGGGCGAGTAGCTTTTTGCCTTCTTCGTAAAGGATGCGTTTGGCATCATCACGCGGCACATCGTCGTCTTTGAAGCCACGCTGTCCGTTTCCTTTTATCCAAGGCACGTGGGCATAGCTGTAAAAAGCAAGCCGGTCTGGGGCAAGCTCTTTGGTTTTGGCGATGGTAAAAAGCACGTCTTCGAGGGTTTGGAAAGGCAGCCCAAAAACCAAATCGTGGGAGATGGAAGTGTAGCCAATCTCGCGCGCCCACTTGGTAGCACGTGCTACATTATCGAAAGGCTGAATACGGTGAATGGCTTGCTGCACGCGGGGGCTATAGTCTTGCACACCATAGCTTACACGCCGAAAGCCTAGCTCGTATAAAGCTTGTAAATGCTGGCGCGTGGTATTATTGGGGTGTCCTTCAAAACTGAATTGGTAGCCATCTGCTTTGTCGGCAAGAGCAAGGATACCTTCTATAAGTTGTTGCAAATGGGCTACGCTAAAAAAAGTAGGGGTGCCACCACCAAGGTGTATCTCTTTTATACGCGGACGCTGAGGTAGCAAAGCGCAATACAATGCCCATTCGCGCAAAAGAGCTGTAATATAGGGCTGCTCTACATCGTGACGCTTGGTGATGCGCTTGTGACAGCCACAAAAGGTGCACAAACTTTCGCAAAAGGGAAGGTGCAAATACAAGCTGATACCTTCTGTACTGTTGCTCGCCACAAAAGATTGCACCAAACGGTCTTGCCACTCTGCCACCGAAAAATCGGTCTCATCCCAATAAGGGACTGTAGGATAGCTGGTGTAGCGGGGCCCTGGTACATTGTATTTGCTTACGAGCGATTGTTGGGTCATAGTTTGTGCTTTTGTGGCACAAAATTAGCCTATCACTTCTTTTCAGAAAATGATATTACTCATAGACAATTTAGGACAAATATTTCCCAACAA
>JADLEN010000011.1 GCA_020846105.1 Chitinophagaceae bacterium
GTGGGCTATATTTGTAGGCTCTCTCCTCAACACCAGGGGCAAAGAAGTTTGGGCATTTAAACCTATTTGTAATGTTTAAACGTCTTGTTGCTTTCAAAACGGTAGGTCGTTCCGCCATTATGTGTATAAAACAATTTTAGAGTGCCTTCATCCAACTGTTTTACTTCCCATTCTGAACTATCTTTAATAACCATACCATTAAATGTATTAGTTGTGATAATGCGAAGTATTTTATCATCTTCGAAAAGCGCCCATTGGCCGATAATCGTTTGCTGTAATGCAGTATCAGCACATTTAGTATTCCCTTCGTCTTCAAGGATATCTCCTGCAAGATTGAAAAAAATATAGTTATCTTTTTCACAGGGGAGATAACTTGCATAAACATCTTCTAGGGGGTCGCCTACACCATCTTTAAATTTTTGGTATGTTTCGGCAACCAATTGCCATTTACCCTCAGTCAATTGTTCTTTTGCGGATAACGGACCTATATCAATGGAATCTTTTTGTTTTTTTGCACAAGAAGATGCCAAAGAATAAACAATAACAATCGTAAATAAACGACTAAATTTCATAAATAAAAATAAATTTAATTATATTAATAATATACCCACATCTAAACAAACACCTCACCCGCCATCATCATGGCTTCGGCAAAGGCTGTTTCGTTGAGCGATAGATAGATGTTTTTTTCTTTGCTCCAATGCACAATGTTTTCGGTAGCGATATTACCCACCAAATCGTCTTCGGCCATCGGGCAGCCGCCAATACCTTTGAGCGAACTATCAAATCGAAGACAATTGCTGCTGTAGGCGGCGTCCATTTTTTCGCGCCAAGTGGCTTGGCTGCTGTGGAAATGCGCACCAATAGTGGCTTGCGGGAATTCGGGAATCAAATGTTTGAAAATGTACTCGATATTGTCGGGCTGCGCCACACCCACAGTGTCGGACATAGCGATGGTGTGGATGCCCATAGCCGTAAGCCTGCCCACCCAATCTATATCTACTTGCGCATAATATTCGTCGCCATAAGGATTACCAAAACCCATAGAAATATAAACCACCAATTGCTTGCCGTGCTGCACACAAAGCTTTTGTATCTCCTCTACTTGCGCTAATGATTGCGCAATAGTTTTGTTGGTATTGCGCAGTTGGAAGGTTTCGGAAATAGAAAAAGGAAAGCCGAGATAGGCGATTTCGTCGTATTGCACCGCTTCTTCGGCACCGCGCGTATTGGCGATAATGGCTAGAAGTTTGGTTTTGTCGTTGAGGATGAGTTGGGGGATGACCTCTTTGGTATCTGCCAATTGGGGTATGGCCTTTGGCGAAACGAAAGAGCCAAAATCGAGCACATCAAAACCTACTTCGAGCAGCTTGTTGAGGTATTTTACTTTGGTGGCGGTGGGTATAAAATGTGCCCAGCCTTGCATCGCATCGCGCGGGCATTCTACTAAGCTTATTTTTGAATTGCTCATAATTTAAGATTAAAGCGTTTTTATTTTTTCGAGAAACAAAGCTAAACCTTTCTTTTCGGCATCGCCAAGATGGTATCAAATATTATCCTTGTAAT
Source organism: Chitinophagaceae bacterium (assembly GCA_020846105.1). Classification (GTDB taxonomy): domain Bacteria; phylum Bacteroidota; class Bacteroidia; order Chitinophagales; family Chitinophagaceae; genus Rurimicrobium. The sequence continues at coordinate 1,567 of JADLEN010000011.1, forward strand.
AGGTTTTGAGCTCGTAATAAGGGATGGCATTGGCTTCGGCAATTTCGTCGAGATGGTCGAGCCCCATTGCATTGGCCGCATCGAAAGCGGCAAGAAAATCTGCGGGCAAATCTTTGTTGGCCACCCAAGCCGCAAACACGAAAGGCAGGCCCGTATGGCTTTTCCAAGCGGCAGACAGGTCGTAATGGTATTTGAAATTGGGTAATTGCTCCAAAGCTCTGTCGCCAATGATGACGGCAGCGGTATTGCCTTTTATTTCTTGTATAAAATGATTGCTTGCGGGCAAAAACTGAACTTCTTTTTCCCAAAACTCGGCAAAGAGCAATCGCGTGAGCCGCACTGAAGTGCGCGATTGATAATCTAATATTACAGTGTCTATTTCGGCTAAAGGCACTTGGCTAAAAAGCGCTACAGACACCACATTGCCATTGGCGGCAATGCCATATTCGCTCACAATTCTTGCGGTATCAATTTCTTGAAAAGCCACTACGGGCAAAAGGGCAATATCTATTGCCCCCGATTTCAAGTCTTGCGCCAATTGGGCAGGGTAGGCAAGGCTTAATACTATATTTTCTTTGATACTACTGCGCTCCAAACCATAAAGTAGGGGTTTGGTATTCAAATAACTGACAGCACCAACTTTTATTTTGCTCTTCAAGGGCTTACATTTGTGCGCAAATATAGCTTAATTGAAGCACTGAAAATGTCGGACAAAGTACTCATATATACAGATGGCTCATCGCGTGGCAATCCTGGTCCTGGTGGCTATGGTGCTTTGCTGATGTGGCGGTCGAAAACAAAAGAATTGGCGCAAGGATATCGCCGCACCACCAATAATAGAATGGAGCTGATGGCGGTAATCGCTGCCCTGAAAGCCCTTACCAAGACGGGATTAGATATTGTTGTTCATTCAGACAGTAGCTATGTGGTGAATACTGTGGAAAAGCGTTGGCTACAAACGTGGCTACGCAACAACTTTAAAGGCAAGAAAAATGCCGACCTCTGGAAAGAGTACCACCAATTGTCTTTGGCACATAATATCAAATTTGTTTGGGTAAAAGGCCACGCCGACAACCCTTATAACAATCGCTGCGATGAATTGGCAACTGCCGCTGCAGATAGCCGAAGATGGTTGGTGGACGAGGGTTTTGAAAACGAAGCATCAAGCCCAACTTTATTGTAATTTATGAAAATAGCCATCATCGGGGCAGGTGCCGCAGGCTGTTTTGCAGCCGCTAATATTCCGTACCATAGCGAAAATGAAGTAGTGGTTTTTGAGAAGGCTGCACGTGCTATGCAAAAAGTGAAAGTGAGTGGTGGCGGGCGTTGCAATGTAACCAACCAATGCAATTA
>JADLEN010000012.1 GCA_020846105.1 Chitinophagaceae bacterium
CGACCAGTTGAACCGCCTGGTACAAACCTACGCCTACCGTGGCTTTAACAGTACGGCCAATACATGGAACATTATAGCCACCGATCATTACCGGGAGCAAATCAACTACGATGCCAATGGTAATATTAAAACCTATAAGCGCAATGGCGATGCCGGCAGGTATAATGCTGCCGGTACAGGTATGGATAATATGACTTATTTTTACAAACCCGGTACCAACCAACTGGATAAAGTGGTGGATGCTGCGGCAGATGCCAGCCCGCAAACCTATAACCAGTACAACGACATAAAACAGGGACAGCTCAACGGAAATTACCAGTACGATGATAATGGAAATTTAACTGCCGATGCAAAAGAAGGGGTTACGGATGTGGTTTGGAATGTATATGGTAAAATAGCCAGCCTTAAAAAAGACGGAGCCAGCATAACTTATACCTACGACGCATCCGGAAACCGTATCAGTAAACAGGCCGGAACTGCAAAAACATATTATATACGAGACGCAGGTGGTAATGTACTGAGCATTTACAACAAGGATGCTGTGGTAAATAACGGGCATTTGCTGCAAACAGAGCTTAGCCTGTACGGTAGTGGCAGACTTGGGGTGTATAATACAAGCGTAGATGTGCATGATGGTTTATTGGGCACACCCGATAACGGCACAGTAACTTTTACCCGGGGCAATAAGTTCTTTGAACTCACTAACCATTTGGACAATGTGCTGGCAACTGTAAGTGATAAAAAATTGGCTGTAGATGAGGGCCAGTTTACACTTAACTGCCAAAACTATACCGATGCCGTTACCGGCCTGGTTTATACTCGCTGCATACCGGTGCAAACCAATACTGCGCCAGATGGTATAGTGGATTATTATGTGGCGGATATAATTACAGCGAATGATTATTATGCATTCGGTTCTTTGCTCCCAGGTAGACAGCATGGTACAAAAGGCAGGTATCTTTTTAACGGAAAAGAACAAGACCCAGAAGTAAAAGGAGCAGGAGCACAATACGATTACGGATTTAGGATTTATGACCCTAGGTTGGGAAGATTTTTGAGTGTTGACCCATTATTTAAGACATATCCTTATTATACGCCCTACCAATTTGCCTCTAATAATCCTATAATTGCCATCGATGTTGACGGTTTAGAAAGTTCCGATGATAAAAACCCTACACAACTTACACAGCAGGAAGTTACTACTACACAAAATAAAATAGAAGCATTAAGTAGCCGTGCTGAAATTTTAAAGGCTCTAATCGACAATGATAAGAAATACATTGGCATCTATAAATCTGAATTTCTTAAATCTTTAGGAACTGATGTCGCGACTTGTTGGCTACCGTCAAGATGGTTTGCTGATGTTGTTTGGGAAGGTTTACTTGGAAATGAATCAAATACTGATGGATGGGCAAGGTCGTTAGCTAATACAACTTCAGATTTGCAAGGGCATGTGGCTGAATTGCAAAAGGTAAATGCTGAATATGAAGCCGCCGTTGGTGATTTTAAAACAAAGCTAAGTGTCGCTACCACATTTAAAACTAATGACGGCTTAGTATTTGACAAATTGGGTGCTGCTGCAATTGTTGGTGCCGGGATTCACAAGAATAGCAAAGGAGCATTTGGAGATTGGGCATTCTATGAAATTAAGGTAGATGGCCAAGTGCTTAAATTTGGCATTGCTGATGCAGGTAGATTAAGAAAAGGAGGCGACTTTGCTGGACTTCCTGAAAGGTTAGCCCAACAGTTAAGCAAGATTTCACGTAATGCACCAGAGTTAATTCTTGAGTATAAGATAACCCCAATGTTGGGTGTAATGAAGGCTAAAGCATTAGCGTTTGAAACAAAAACTATATTTGACTTTGCACAAGCAGCTGGTGTTCCAATGGCTAATTTAGCCGAAGCTGCTAAATGGGCCGAAAGATATGGTATTAGCGGCTTAAGTGCAAAAGCAATAAAAACTCTTAGGCCATTTTTAAAATTAGTGAAATAAATACAGTATATGATTATGGAAAAAAAATTTCAGATAGTGCAGTCTTCAACGAATACAATTGATTTTAGACCTCCAATATCTTGGAAGGTACGGGACTATTTGGAAGATTTTATTATTGAGAATGTTCTAAATGAAAAACAAATTGTTGTTTCCTCTCATTGGACAATTCACTTGCATTGTCTTTTTTGTAAACCCTCTCCGAGGTTTAACTATGAGGATATACATTTTTATCCCAAGCCACGAACTGTAAAAGAGAACATGGTGAAAATTTATGAAATAATGATTCCGGAAAAATTGATCCTTGAATCTAAAAATAAGTATGAAAAAACCATTGAGTTAATGTATGAAGCAATCTCAATTTTTTTAACCACTACCTATAAAAAAATAAGCGAAGATTTTATGAGCGATTTGTGGCATAAGGTTGATATGAAATATTTATTAACATTACCTTATCCAGCAAAAGTAAAAGAGCAAAAGTATTTAACTGACGTTCTTGATGATAAAGGAAATATTGTTGATTTTGGTGATATTCACAAGGCTTCCCCTATAATTCGGGTGTCAAAACCCTGACAAAAAGTAAATAGACCTGCGACGTACCAGTGCTTTCTAAAGTAAGATTATGCCATATATAATTTTGAAAATTTCGTTGCTCAAAATGTCCGAATTAATTCATTTAAACATGCATTGTACCATTCTTTAAAGAGAATAGCAGATGAGGTAACTTTAGGGCCTCGGCTCTTAGATAAAGTTAAAGACGATGATGAGTTTAAGAAGTTTCAGGAGAAGCATCTTGGCAGTGGACAAAGGATAAGTAGTAAGTTATTGTGTTTTGGAGGCACACCATTAGATGAGTACAATATGGCAAATGGCAGTAAAATTGAAAAGGCTTATGAAGTTTTTAAAGCTTTAAGTGCCGCTACAAATGAACTTACTTTTGTGATACGTAATACATGGGTTACTGCGGAAGTATGCCAAAATTCGGCTGGAGCTATGGGTGTACGGTATATTTTTA
>JADLEN010000013.1 GCA_020846105.1 Chitinophagaceae bacterium
AATTACTAGATCGTCGCCATTGTTCAGCAAAAATTCGAAATAAGTTTTACGGTCAGATAGCATAATAAGGTACATACCGCCAGTGATTTTCTTATCACTTTTCATTACCGACATGCCATTTTTGTCTAGCTTGCCAGAGTCTGTCTTGTAAATTGTGGGTAAAGGTTTGGCAAAATAATGAGCTAAAAAATAAGCCGAATCCTTGAGGTCTTTAAATTTCAGCTGAATTTTGTAGCCGTCTTTAGCATTTGCATTGCCATACGCACCGCAAAGCAGTAGGGTGGCAGCGAGTAATTTTTTCATAGGTTTTTGAGTGCTTAAAAAAGTTTGGTGAAAATAGATGATTTACAAATCCTTTCTCAAAAAAATGTTTTCATAATTGTCTGTTTTGAAATAGGCTCTCAAAAATAACTTTGTTGCTCACTACTTGCCAACTTTATATCCTTAATTTGCATTTTATTAACCACTTTAAATAATGCTTCTTTGGCAAAGAGAAAACGAATTACCCTACAAGATTTAAGAATTAATAGCTACGCAGCAGAAGGAAAAAGCATTGGCACAATGGAAGACGGAAAAGTTGTGTTTGTAGAAAATGTGATACCCGGAGATGTGGTAGATGTGTATATTACAAAAAACAAAAAAAGCTTTGCCGAAGGAAGAATGGCAAGACTTGTATCACCGTCGCCATTGCGCGTAACGCCTTTCTGTACTCATTTTGGTGTATGTGGCGGCTGCAAATGGCAGATGCTACCTTACGAAAATCAATTGCTATATAAACAACAACAAGTGGCCGATCAAATGCGTAGAATTGGCCATGTGACCTTGCCCGAAATAGAGCCTATTGCAGGCTCGGAGCGTACTACCTTTTACCGTAATAAGTTGGAGTTTACTTTTTCTAATAAAAGATACCGTACCGTAGAAGAGTTAAGTGAACTTGGCGACAAAGAAGTGCCACAAGAGCAAGGTCTTGGCTTTCATGCACCAGGGTTGTTCGACAAAGTGGTGCCTGTACATTACTGCCATTTGCAGTCAGAGCCAAGCAATAAAATACTAAATACGCTGCGCAAATACACCGAAGAACATTCATTGCCTTATTACGATTTTAGAGCGCACACTGGCTATATGCGCAATGTAACTATCCGCGTGGCTACAACAGGCGAAGTACTTGTAAATCTTGTACTGCACGAAGATGATGAAGGTAGTCGCACACCCATGCTAGAATTCTTATTGCAAGCCGTACCCGAGATTTCAACACTCTGCTATACCATCAACCCTAAATGGAATGATAGTATTTATGATTTAGAAGTGCATACCTTTTTTGGCGCTGGCTATATTACCGAAAAGCTTGAAAATTTCACCTTTAATATTTCCCCTAAGTCATTTTTCCAAACGAATACCACCCAAGCCGAAAATCTTTACCGTATTACCAGGGATTTTGCAGGTCTTACGGGCAATGAAGTTTTATATGACCTTTATTGTGGCACCGGAAGTATTGGTATTTTTTGTTCGCAAAATGCAAAAAAAATAATTGGTATAGAGGTGATAGACCAAGCGATAGCAGATGCCAAACTCAATGCTGAGCAAAATAATATTGGGCATGCTCATTTCTTTGCCGGTGATGTGGCTGCAATTTGTACCGATGATTTTTTTGCGCAACACGGCAAGCCTGACGTAATAATCACAGACCCACCAAGGGCAGGTATGAGCGAAAAATTGGTGCAGCAATTGCTTAAAATGCGTGCTCCTAAAATTGTTTATGTAAGTTGCAATCCGGCAACTCAGGCGCGCGACCTTGCGTTAATGGCCGAGGTGTATACCATCACCCGTATGCGGCCCGTAGATATGTTTCCGCACACACACCATATAGAAAATGTGGTTCTGCTTTCATTGATAGAAAGCTAATTTGAAATTATTTTTGGCCATCAATTTTTTGTATCAAATAGCTATATTTAGATGCAAAAAAAGACGTAGAAATTATCGGTGTGAAAATGCCAAAACACCAATCAGTAAATAGTATAACGCCAAAAATCACCCTTGTGTATTGACGTTTTATTAACCCTTTATCAATTACATTTGTCACTGTTATCGCTTATTTTTTTATAGATATTTATGTTGCACTTCATGAAGTATAAAGTCGGAATTCCATTATTTATTATTGCTGCACTAGCTTCTTTTTTTTCGTTCAAATACATTAACGAAGATGTAAAAGGCGATAAGGAGCGAAAAGTACTACTACTCAATACCGTAATGGCTATTATACAAGAAGGTCACTTTTCGGCACGCGCTATTGACGATACTTTCTCTAACAGGGTTTTCAATAAATTAATTGAAACTGCTGATTTTGAGAAAAAAGTTTTTACCAAAGAAGACATCAAAGAGTTGGAGCAATACCGGTATCAGTTAGATGACCAAATAAAATCATCCTCATTCGAGTGCTACGAATTGTTCAATAATATTTACACAAAGCGCACCCAGCAAATCGAAGGTATTTTCAAAGAAATTATCCCAACACAATTTACTTTTAATGGCAATGAAGAGATACAACTCAATGCCGATAAAATTGACTTTGCTAAAAATGATAAGGAGCTAAAAGAGCGATGGACCAGCTATGTGAAGTATCGTGTATTGGCGAAATATATGGAGCTGAAAAAATCACAAGAAGATGAGCTTTATAGACGTGATACAATCAAGGTAAAAGACACTACTATTTTTACAGCCCAAACCGAAGCAGCGTTGCGCAAATCGGCACAAGGCAAGGTAGATACTAACCTTCAGAAATATTTCACTAAACTGAACAAGGGTAAAGAAGATGATCGTTTTGCACTGTACATAAATGCTATCACACTTAGCGAAGACCCGCATACCGACTATTTTCCTCCTCGTCAAAAAAAGAACTTTGATGTGCAAATGTCAGGTGAGTTTTATGGAATAGGTGCACAACTAAAACCTGTAGATGACAAAACAATAGTATCGTCTATAGTGCCAGGTAGCCCTAGTTGGAAACAAGGCGAACTTAAAGCCAATGACGAAATAATAAAAGTAGGACAGGGTAGTGCCGAGCCCGAAGATATTCAAGGCTACGACCTAGAGGATGTAGTAC
>JADLEN010000014.1 GCA_020846105.1 Chitinophagaceae bacterium
ACGCTATTGCTTCACCCACAGCGGGGTTAATAGTTTTCGATACTACGCTAGGTAAACTTTGCGTTTTTACTACCGTTTGGGAAACAATCACATCTCTTTAATAACCTATACTATGACACTAAAATTCACCAACGAGCAGATTTATTTCGCCTTAGAGAGCATTTGGGCTAATCTTCAAGATTACAAATTCAAGTACCATATCAATGCGCTTGTAGTTGCGAATGATGCGGATGACTACGAGCAAGACGTAACCGTTTCAGTACCTACTTTAATACAATGCTATATTGCTATATCTAGTGGCAATTATGGGGCGGTTACAGATATGGCAGAGGAGTTGCTGCCATCTTTGAAAACGCAGCTTTATACGGCATCTAATTTAGATGAGTTTGAAACGTATATGGCTTTGTCAGACAAAACGGGTGTGCCAATAGTAGAGCCTAACGAATATACTTTGGCTTTGATTGAAATTGGCAATTTGAAAGCTCGTGATGTATCAGTTCGAGATGCGAAGGTGCTGAATGGCAAAACTCAAATACTTGCATAATGAAATTTGTAGCACTACTATTAATAGCATTAATTCTATTTTGCATCTTTGCTCCTTTTGGGATATTGGCAACTATTGTTCTAATATTCATAAAAGATAGCAGGGAGCAATTTAGCAAATTAAGCGATTACCCTTATGGCATTGCCCACAGTATCGACATATTGGGCAATGTAGTATGCGGCGACCTATTCAACGTAACTATGATAAAGCACGGTGGGTATAGGTTCGGAGTAAGAACTGAAACTATTTCAAGTGCTTTGGGCAAAAACCAACTAGAGGGTACACTTACAAGTATCGGCAACATTGTAGCTAATTTGCTCGATGCCATTGACAAAAATCATTGTGTAAAATCAATCCAAGAAATATAATGAGCAACAAAATCCACCAAACAAACTTAAAAAAGAAAGCTATGTACAGTAGAGCATTTTCAATACTTAATCCAGATGCAATTTGTGAAACACTTGCAGGTGCGCCAATTGGCTTACATTTTTCCGATATGCCCGAATGGCATATACACTCAGAAGGCAACAACCATTGGTTAGTGAGCGATAATACCACGATAGAACCATTGTACGACATACAAATGGAGTATCGAGTAATGAACAGTACTAACATTGATTTTAGTACGTCTTTTAGCTTTATTGGCAGCAGACCCCCAATACATATTTAATGGATACGATAGTAAAAAGAGGCTTTATTTATAGTGCTTTAGGATTTTCTTTATTTACATTAGGCACTTTGCTTTCTACTAGATATGTAGATTTGGCAAGGGCTGCTTTTGCGCTAAATGATGAGGTAAGCTATGACCAAAATATAGGTATCGCAGATTTTCTATTTGGCATTGGGCTTGCTTCGGGTTTACTTTCTATCTCAATAGGTTGTGCGGAAATTGCAAAGCCCTACCCTAAATGGTATATCTTTTTTATGATGGTCGTAGCGTTGGCGTTTATGCACTTGGGAAAAGAGATTACCAAAACAGCACACGAATACATAAAGCTACATTATTGGATTGCTTTTGGGGTTATAATTTATGGTACAATATTAATTTACAAGACAAATAAAAAAAAGTATGTTTGATGTAGATTGGGCAAATTCTATATTAACCTTTATTGGCACATTTGTAGGTCTAGCTATTGCAGTTTTCGGTTCTTCTTGGGCTATGCTTAGTATGGCAATTGGCAGCAAGTACCAAACTAAGGTAGATAGCAAAAAAGACATAGACGACTTGAAAAAGGATTTTGATAAGTTTACTAATGATATTTTTCTTATGTCAGAAGATATACATAAAATGAAACAAGAGTCTGCTGTTGCGCAATCTGAAAATAAAGGGGCTTTAAGGGCATTGACAATACAAGTAGAGGAAACGAGGAAGCTAACAGAATCAGTATTGCACGGTGTTAATAATATGCGCAGCATCCCGGTAGATAAGATAGTAGAAATGTTAATTGAAAATAAAAACCAAAATAATGACTGATTTTCTAAAAAAACTAACCAAGACAGACACAAGGAGCATTTTAGCGATTATAGCAACGCTAGGTGTTTTTTCATTCGTAGGATTGCTATTTATTGTCGCTGTGCCGCAAGAGAATGTTGCGCTACTCAATACCCTATTGCCTATGCTAATTTCGGGGATTATGGGTATGGCTTTTGGCTTTTATTTCGGGAGCAGCAAAAAAGATGGCGATAACAACGAGAAAGAAAGCGTGAAATAATTAGAAAGCGCAACTACCTACTTTTGAATAGTGGATGGTTGCGCTTTTGATTTTCAATTGATTATGGAGGTGGGTTACATACAGTAGTTATCGGCACCCCTAAGACAGAACATACCGAAGCATTTGTTCACCTTGATGATTTTCAATTCCTTTAAAAGTTAAAGTTTTATTTTCAATCAATGGCTCAACAATCTCATATCTTGTGTATTGGTCTGCAAACAAAAATCGACCTGATGAAGGCTGAAACCATACTGAATGAAAATAAGACGAAGGTTTGTAAAATTCATTCTCTTTTGCCAATTCGTGCTTAATTGAATCGACTAAATCTTGTTGTTGTTTTTCTGTGTTCATTTTTTATTTGTTTAAATTATTAATATTAATTCCGAAAGAAGGGCAGCCGATAACATTGTATATAAGAAAGCGGGGTGTAGCGGATTCTCGAGCCTCCCCAGCTACGGTCGGAGTTACGGTTGCGACCCGTTCAGTTTGCTTTCTAAATCCCGCCACTCTCTTATAACAGCAAATATGCAAAATAACCAGTACAATAACCAACTTCCTCGTCTAACCCCGAACATAGGTTATTATTTTTCGGGTTTGGCGGTCGGTTACTTCGCATATTTGCAAAACGTTATGTGCAAGGCTGCTCGATACGTTCCAATTCAAGACGCACTTGTTTAAACCATTGGTAAATATGGCTGGGAACTTCAATATGGTAAAGCATTTCGTCTAAGCCAATCATTGCACACCCTCTGGCGATTTCAAAGTCCATACCGCCAAAATCTTTTAACATTGCGTGTTTCTGATATTTCCCAATCAGTTCAAGTGCTTTTTCTTTCTCTGTCATTTCGTTTTCAAATTAAATTTCGTGCTGATAAACCGCCCAGCACATAACAGCGTATAAAAGATATGGCATATTGGGCTTTGTGCCTTGATTACAACATTCGTATAAGTGCCACATCTCTTATACGCAAACCGTTATGTGCCATTAAGCGAACACCAACTCATCGGCTTCTACTTCTTCAATTAGTTTGCATAAAA
>JADLEN010000015.1 GCA_020846105.1 Chitinophagaceae bacterium
CACAAAAAATAAACAGAATAACACAACCCACGCTAAAAGTAGCAGCCGCGAAAGCGTGAGGGATGTGGCAGGTGGCTGCCCTTGCAGCCAGCCCAAAGGGCCGCAGCGCAGCGGAGCCTAGAGCAGCCCGACGCCGCCCCTTTGCTAGCATGTGCGATGAGGGGCGGCGGCACGCCCACAAAAAAGGTAAATGCTTTGATGGCTTTTTGCGCAGAGTTTATTGTACTTTGCGGCTAGTAAAAACTAAAGGATAATGATACAATACGACGAGTGCGTGATAAGCAAGATGGCTGTGCACAAGATAGGCAACTTGGAGCGGCGCTCGCAATTGAGCGAGGCCTTGTACGAGAGTGCGGACGATACGGAGGATGCGCTGCTGAAACGCGTGTGTTTGAAGCCCTTTGCTAGCCATGCCACCACGTTCGAGTTTGCCCACGCGATAGAGCTGGCTTACAATGTGCTTTTTGGGCAGGCCAAGGCGGTGCTGGAGGAGGCGGACTTTTTGAGCAGCTCGCAAAATATTGCGCAGCATTTGGTGGAGTGCTCTAAGCACCCAAATATAAAGGAGGGCGAGCTTTTTGTGGTAAAATTTGAGGATGTGCAGCTGGGCAACAAGCATTACGAGGCACTGGGCATTTATAAGTACGAAGACAAGGAAAGCTATGTGGAAACGCGGCAGGGCGATAGGCAAATGGACTTGCAGTTTCGGAAGGGGCTGGGTAGCAAAAAGCCCGACAAGGCGCTGCTAATAGTATATACCGACGAGCCGTATACGCTGCTGGTGATAGATAGTAATAGTGCAGAAACGGATTATTGGCAAAACGAATTTATAAAGCACCGGCCCAAGAACGACAACATAAACAATACAACGGATTTTTTGACGCTGACCAAAAACTTTATCACAGACCAGATACCCAATGAGTATGATGTGAACCGTACGGACCAACTGAATTTGCTGAACCGCTCGGTGGCTTATTTCAAAAACCACGAGACTTTTGACAAGGAAGAATTTGAGCAAGAGGTGTTTGAAGACAAGAGCATTATAAAATCTTTTCGGAGCTACGACGAGAGCTGGCGGCAAGAGCACGACTTGGATATCTCGGACAGTTTCGAGATATCGGCACAGGCGGTAAAGAAGCAGGCGCGGGTGTTCAAAAGCATCTTGAAACTTGATAAAAATTTCCACATATACATACACGGCGATAGAGACCTGATAGAGCAAGGGGTGGAAAAAGACGGCCGAAAGTATTACAAGATATATTTTGAAGAAGAAAGCTAGGCAATAATATATGCAAAAGCCCGACAGCGGATGGCTGTCGGGCTTTTTTATTATTGTATCTTTGGCGCTTATATGAATTCATTTCAGAAACTGAACCTCAATAGTTCGCTGCTAAAAGCCCTAGACGATATGGGCTTTGTAAGCCCTACCACCATCCAAGAGAAAGTGTTTTCGGTGGTAATGTCTGGCGTAGATGTGTGTGGTATAGCACAGACGGGTACTGGTAAAACATTTGCCTACTTGCTGCCTGCCTTGCGCCAATGGAAATTTTCGAAAGAGCCTTACCCACAGATACTAATAATGGTACCCACACGCGAGCTAGTAGCACAGGTGGTGAGCGAGGTGCAAAAACTCACTACCTATATGAATGTGGTGACACTAGGCGTATATGGTGGGGTGAACACACGCCCGCAAATGGCAGCTGTAGAACAAGGCTGCGATGTGATAGTAGCCACGCCTGGCCGACTGATGGACTTGGCGCTTTGTGGCTCGCTAAAGCTCAAAGGCATTAAAAAACTAGTGATAGATGAGATGGACGAGATGCTGAACATGGGCTTTCGGACACAGATAAAAAATGTGCTAGAGCTGCTGCCCGAGCGCAGGCAGAATTTGTTGTTTTCGGCAACCATCACCCCCGATGTGGAGCTGCTGATGCAAGACTATTTTAACAACCCCACCCGTATAGAAGCCGCACCTACTGGCACTCCGCTAGAGGGTATAGAACAGACGGCCTATGAGGTGCCCAACTTTTACACCAAGATATATTTGCTAGAGCAATTGCTAAGCCAGCACCCCGAAATGAGTAAGGTATTGGTGTTTGTGGCTACCAAAAAACTAGCCGATGAGGTGTACGAAGAAATGAGTAAAGGATTCCCGGATGTGGTGGGCGTGATACACTCCAACAAGGAACAGAATCATCGTTTCAATACCGTTAATCAGTTTCAGAATGGCACATACCGTTTTATAATAGCTACCGATATTGTGGCACGTGGTATAGACATTTCTGAGGTGTCGCATGTCATCAACTTCGACCTGCCAGACGAGCCAGAGAACTATATCCACCGTATAGGCCGTACCGGACGTGCCGATAAAAAAGGTATTGCCATAAGCTTTGTAACCGAGCGCGAAAAGCCTTTGCAAGTGAATATAGAAACCTTGATGAAACGGAAGATACACATGCTAGACCTACCTGAGGATTTAGAAATATCGGAAGTACTTACGGATGACGAGCAGCCGAAGAAGTTTGTCCCCAACATTGTTATCAAACAACCAAAGAAGGAAAATGTAGGTGCTGCCTTTCATGAAAAAAGCGAGAAGAACAGAAAGATAAATGTGAAAGTGAGCTATAAAGACAAGATGAAAGCCAAGTATGGCAAGCCAATAAAACGTGCTCCCAAAAAATAAACAAATGCTACTGGCCCAAGTAAAATATACCCTTGGTACTATAGACCAAGCTGCCAAGGCTATCTGGGCTGTGGGCAAAGACTACAGCGTATGGTCGTTGGTGGGCGATATGGGTGCTGGCAAAACCACACTCGTATCGGCCATTTGCAAGCAGCTAGGCGTAGCCGATGCGGTAAGCAGCCCAACCTATGCAATAGCGCACGAGTACGAGCTTATTGAAGAATCTGCTAGGAAAAGAATCTTTCATTGCGACTGGTACCGCCTACACGATAGTGAAGAAGCACGCCAAGCAGGTATGGAAGATATGCTGTACCAGCCCAACACTTATACTATTGTAGAATGGGCATCGCAAGCACCCGAGCTACTATACCTACCCTACCTATGCCTAAGTATAGAGGTGCTGAGCGAGACAGAGCGGCAAGCAAGCCTAAGTGTTGGGTAGGCTTTAGTTTTCTGTAATTTCTTTATTGATAACCCCAAGCATCTCTTCGTGGATATAGCCATTGGTGGCAAGGGTTTCTTTCTCAAAAACAGTAGTATCGGTACCGTCGAAATTAGAGATACGCCCGCCAGCCTCGCGTACTATTAAATAACCAGCAGCTACGTCCCAAGAGTTGAGGTTGTATTCCCAAAAACCATCAAATCTACCACATGCCACCCAGCAAAGGTCTATTGCTGCCGAGCCTAAGCGGCGCACGGGCAGCCCTTGCATTATCATCCGCTCAAACACTTTGATAGGATGCTCTTTGGTCTCTGGCCATTTGTAAGGGAAGCCTGTAACCAAGCAAGCTGTTTTGAAATCTTTTTTATCCGAAACGCGAATGGGCAAGCCATTGAGCGTAGCGCCTTTGCCGCGCTCTGCAAAGAAAAATTCATTCATCATTGGGTTATACACCACACCCATTATCATCTTGCCATTGTGGCGCAGCCCTATGCTCACGCAACAAATAGGTATGCCGTGGGCAAAGTTTACGGTGCCGTCTATGGGGTCTATTATCCATTGGTATTCCGAGTCTTGCATTAGCTCGCCAACTTCTTCGCTAATGATGCTGTGCGCAGGATAGTCTCGCTTGATAATGTCTATGATTATTTTTTCAGAATGATTGTCTACCTCCGTTACCAAATTATTGATACCGTCTTTGCTACGAATAGTAAACACGCCTTGAAAATAAGATTGAATTACGGCACCCGCGCTTTTGGCGGCCTCCATTATGGTAAGTTTCATTTTTTCCATGGTCAAAAAAAGGGTTTGGTTTTTTTATAGTGTCAATTGTTTCCCGAGGTAATAATCTATTACCTTAAGTTTAAAAATAAGATCGTATTTGCTGTTTAGCAATGTACCATCGGCTTTGTACAGATTGTTTAGGGTACTCAGGTATTCTAATGTATTGGTAAGACCTAGCTCGTAGCGGGTGGTAGCAAAGTCGTAAGCCCGCTGTGCGGCCTCTTGCGAGCGTTTGGCGGCATAATATTTCTGTATAGCATTGCTGGCATCATTGTGTGCTTTGTACACATCTTGCTTTAGTTTCAGTTCGTTCTGGTATTTATTTAGTTCTTGTGTTTGTATATTCAGCTTGGCTTGGCGCACTTGGTACTGGGTTTGCCAGCCATTAAATATCGGTATGCTCAGGGTTGCAGATACTGTTTGTCTAAAATTATTTTCCAGCTGGCTCACTACATTAGGCGAGCTGAAAGTGGGTATCACATTGGGTTGCAGCACATCGTATTGCTGCCCTGCTACCGATACAAAAGTACCTGTGGGTGTGGTACCATCTATATTGTATCCTGCCAGCTGCCGATAAGTGCTCGTCCAGTTGCTACCCAGCTGCCCGCCAATACTTAGCTGGGGCAATAGCCCACCACGCGCCATTTGCCATCCGTGCTTGGCCGCGCGCAGTTTTAGTTCATTACTTCGTACAGAGGGTATGCTTTTTATCGCCTGCTCATACACATATTCGGGGCTTAGGCTTTGTAGCGATATTCGGTCTTCCATTGGCAGCTCGGGTATCGTGGCTTCAAAAGGCACTTCAAAATCCAGGTTCAGCAATGCCTTTATATCAAGCACAGCAGATGTATAGTCTGATAGGGCAGCTATGAGTAGCGAGCTATCGCTTGCTAGTTGCGCTTCTAGCTGTGCCACATTCAGCTCGGGCAGCCTACCCACTGCTGCAAATTTTTGTGTTTGTTTCAGTTGTGCGGCCGATAGTGCCACCTGCTTTTCATTCACAGTTATCTGTTCCTTGGCCATCAGCACGCGCAAAAAGCCCGTGGCTACATTTAGCGACACATCATTCTTTAGCTGGTTTAGGTCTTCTGCCGCGGCATTATAAGATAGTTGGTTGCGGCTAATTGTATTGCGCTGCTGAAACCACCCAAACACCAACACATTAGCACTTGCATTGGCACTCAAAAAATTATAGCTACCCACCACAAACTGGTTGGTAGTAGGGTCTATCGAGCGCCCTTTGCTAATACCATAGCTTGGCGACATGTTGAGCGAAGGCAGCTGTGCCCACTGGCTTTGGCGCAGCGTCAACAAAGACAAGCGTTGGTTTATCTCATTGTGCTGTATAGAGATATTGTGCTTCAATGCAAAATCTATAGTTTCTTGCAATGTCCAGCCCTGCTTGGTAGCAGGCTGTGCATACGCTGTAGCAGCCCATAGCAAGGCCCAGCTCACAACCATAAATTTTCTTAAACACATAAGCTTCATCTACTTTAATAAAAAACGTATTAATTACAGAACAGCAAATATACAATTTGCACAGCGGTATACCCAATGCATTAAACGCAAAACGGCACATTTTCGGTGAAAAATAAATGCCCAAAAAATAATTGTAAGCCAAGTTGTTTTTTTTGCGCAATACCCCTACATTTGCACTCCCCAATGGCGAGGTAGCTCAGTTGGTTAGAGCACAGGATTCATAACCCTGAGGTCACGGGTTCAA
>JADLEN010000016.1 GCA_020846105.1 Chitinophagaceae bacterium
CATATCTAGCAGGTCTCCATACTTGCCACTGAGGCATAGTATAGCTGCTACCAAGCATTGTGCCCACAAGGCCCAAGCAGGCACACCATTCTTGTTGAGCTTGGCTGCATTTTTAAAAAACAGACCATCTTGAGCCATTGTATAATACACACGTGAGCCGGCAAGTATCAGACCATTATTACAACCAAAAGTCGAAACCATAATCATAATAGCCATAATTGCAGTACCTATGGCACCAAATATAGCTGTGGCTGCTGATACCGCTACACGGTCTTTGGCTGCATGGGCTATTTCGTTCATTGGCAATACAGCTAAATACACCATATTGGCAGATACATAAATAACGGTCACAATTAGCGTGCCGAAAAACAAACTCAAACCTATATTTCTTTGAGGGTTTTTCATTTCGCCAGCGATGAAAGTTACATTGTTCCAAGCATCACTACTAAACACAGAGCCTACCATAGCTGCTGCAATACCACCCAACAATGCAGAGCCACTAATGCTCAGCCAATTGCCATCTGTGGTTTCTTTGGTTGCAGCAAAAGCATTTGTCCAATTGGCGTTCCACACTTCAGGGTTGAACATTATAAAACCTGCAATAATCAACCCGAAGAGTGAAATCAATTTCGCCGAGGTAAAAACATTTTGAATGATTTTGCCACCTTTTACCCCGCGGGTATTGGAGTAAGTGAGTAGTACAATGATGCCAATAGACATTAGTTGTGCAGCAGAAATGCTAAAGCTGCCCAAATGTAATAGTTTGTTATCCTCACTCAGCGCAGGAATGAGGTATGCTGCAAACTTGGAAAATGCAACACCCACAGCAGCAATTGTACCTGTTTGTATTACTGCAAAAAAACTCCAGCCATACAAGAATGCAATAAGTTTATTGTAAGATTCTTTAAGGTAAACATACTGTCCACCCGCTTTAGGAAACATCCCACTAAGCTCACCGTAACTTATGGCAGCGGTCATAGTCATAAGGCCCGTAAGCACCCATACGGCTATTAGCCATCCGGCACTCCCCACATTGCGCACTATATCGGCACTTACTATAAAGATACCAGAGCCTATCATAGAGCCTACTACTAGTAGTGTGCCATCAAATAACGATAAGCTGGGCTTGAAATCTGAATTGTTTTCCTTTTGCAAATGAAAATGTTTTGGAGATTATTTTGTTGCAGCCTCTGTTGTGGGCTTGAAATCGTTAAGGCCTTTTAAAACATCTTCTGTAATATCTAATGCTTTATTGGCATATAATATTTGTCCAGATTTGGTATAAGACATGATATAATCATATTTATTGTCCTTGTTGTAAATGGCCAAATATTCGTCAATGTTTTTTTGCAATTGCTCACTAAATGCCATTTGCTTTGCCTGAAGCTGCTCGCCAAGAGTTGTTCTACGGGTTTCTAAAGATTGTTGCATTTGACCAAGTCTTTTTTGAGCAGCACTACCTTCTGCCTCACTCAACGTGCCATTTTGTGCTTTTTGCTGAAATACAGCTATGTCGTTTTGTAATTGTTGGGCTGAGCGTTGGAGCTCCGATTCTATTTTGGCTTGCTCTGCTTCAATTGCGTCGGCTTGGGTTTTCCAAAAACCATACTTTTCTTGCAAAGTGTCTACATTTATGTAGGCTATTTTACCGGCGACACTTGTAGTGTTAGCAGTAGCGGTAGGTTTTGTATCTTGTTGGGTGCATGAGCTATTGATAGATATAATAGCTATGCTAGCTAAAAGGAGCACTTTGTTTTTGATGTTTTTTCTCATTTTTCTAAAAATTTCGTTTTTAATTGTATGATTGACGGCGAAGATAACCGAAATCATCAATTTTTCAATTTGGTTATTGGCACAGTTTTGTGTTTTGGTAATAGATTATTTTAAAAAAGAAATTATTTTTTGAGTTTGATTGCCTACTTTTGCACTCCAATTTTACTTTAAGAAAGTCTTCAATGGATTCATCAGTAAAGATATTCTCCGGAACAAAGTCGCATTACCTTGCCGAGCAAATAGCCAAAACTTTTGGCAAAAGCCTTGGTTTGATAGATATTCCTAAATTCAGCGATGGCGAGTTTCAGCCCGTGTTTATGGAAAGTATTCGTGGCGATTATGTTTTTTTAGTACAATCGACATTTGCGCCTACCGATAATTTAATGGAACTATTGTTGATGATAGATGCTGCCAAACGAGCATCAGCAGGGTACATTACAGCTGTAATTCCGTATTTCGGATTTGCTCGCCAAGACCGTAAAGACAAACCTCGTGTATCTATTGCTTCTAAACTGGTAGCCAATCTGCTTACTACAGCTGGTGCCGATAGGGTAATGACAATGGATCTTCATGCACCTCAGATTCAAGGCTTTTTTGATATTCCTGTGGATCATCTTGATAGTTCTGCAATTTTCATCCCTTATATTGAGCAATTGGATATTAAGAACCTTTGTTTCGCTTCGCCAGATGTAGGAAGTACCAACCGTACACGTGAGGTAGCACAATATTTTGGTGCCGAAATGGTTATTTGTGATAAAGAGCGCAAACGAGCCAATGAGGTTGCATCTATGACTTTAATTGGAGATGTAACTGGAAAAAATGTTGTTTTAATAGATGATATTTGTGATACCGCAGGCACGCTTACCAAATCGGCAGCAATGCTCAAAGAGCGTGGCGCACTTAGCGTTACTGCATTTTGTACCCATCCTGTTTTGAGCGGTAAAGCCTACGAAAATGTTGAAAATTCAGTGTTGGAAAAATTAGTTGTTTGCGACACTATTCCATTAAGACAACCTTGTAGCAAAATTGAAGTATTGCCTACGGCTGAGCTTTTTGCAATAGCCATTCGCAATACGTTTGAGAATAAATCAATCAGTTCTTTGTTTTTGCACAGCAAAAAGAAGTAATTAGAAATTATAAAACTACTGTTTAAACAAAAAAATCTATCCGGTAAAATGCCGAAGCCCACAATGGGTTTACTACTCAAAAAAAGTTCATTCAAATATCAAACGTTAGATAGATTCACGATTGGGTTTGAAAGATAAAAAAAACACACAAAGCTATGAATAGCATTAAAATCGAAGGACAAAACAGAACCGATTTCGGAAAAAAAGCAACGCGTCATTTGCGTTCAGAAGGCAAAGTGCCATGCGTAATTTACGGCGGTGCACAATCAGTATCTTTTAGCGCACCAACAGCCGCTTTCCGCCACCTAGTGTACACACCAGAATTTCAATTGGCTCAGATTTCTGTAGATGGCAAAGAATATCGTTGCATCTTAAAAGATTTGCAATTTGATGTAGTTACAGACGCGTTGACGCATATTGACTTCTTGGAGTTGGTTGAAGACAAAAAAGTAGTAGCAAATTTGCCATTGAAATTTGCAGGCACACCAGAAGGTGTTAAAGCGGGTGGTCGTCTTGAGATCAAGATGAAAACCGTACGTGTACGTACTTTGCCAAAATACCTTGTAGCTGCTATTGAGGTCAACATTACCAATCTAGGTCTTAACGAAAACATGCGTGTTTCTGATATTCCAGCAGAAAACATGGAAGTGATGAACTCTCCACGTATTCCTATCGCATCTATCGTAATGACACGTGCATTGAAACAACAAGAAAACGCTGATGCAAAAGAAGCTAAGAAAAAATAATTAGCATCTA
>JADLEN010000017.1 GCA_020846105.1 Chitinophagaceae bacterium
ATAAAATTCTTCTCCGGTATTAGGATTCACTATTGGATAAACAGCAGTCTTGGAAAAGGATTTTACTAACAAATCCCCAGATCGCCATAACCCTTTACCATCATAATCATCATTTTTGTAGGGTTTGTTCACGTCATCTGTGCGAGGTAATAAGTTTCTTTTGAAATATTCACTTCTTTGAAATGCAATGATATAATCATGTGTCGTTGAAAATCCTTTCGAATCATTTGTGGCGGCATATTTCTTTTGCCAAACCATACTTGCTACAAAATTTTCTTCTCCAAAAATCTCATTCATTAAAAGCCTTAAATTATGCACCTCATTATCATCAATAGACACGAAAATTACACCATCTTGCCTCAATAGATTTTTAGCTAAATATAGTCTAGGCATCATCATATTAAGCCAATTGCTGTGATATTGACCGTTTTCTTTACTGTTTTTTTTAAACATTCCGTCTTTGGTCATGTAACCCTCTTCATCTTTGTCGCCCACCCGTTTTTCATAGTCCGCTTTGCTTTCGCTAAATTTATCAGGGTAAATGAAAGAATCATTCCCAGTATTGTAGGGGGGGTCTATGTATATCATTTTTACCTTTCCGAAGTAGCTTTTTTGTAGCACCTTGAGTACTTCTAGGTTTTCCCCTTCAATAAAAATATTGTCGGTATTAATAAAATTTAAACTTTGATCTATGGCTGGAACAAGGGTCTTGGTGCTAGATGTTTGCAATACTTTAAAAGCATCTCTTTTTCCAGCCCAATTCAGAACATAGCGTTCGTTAGAGAAGTTTATATTTTCGCCTAGTGTAGCTTTGAGTTTTTCCCAATCAATTTTTCCTTCAGCAAAAACTTCAGGCAATATCTGTTGCAAACAATCTAATTTTTCTTGTTCTGGAGTGAGGCTTTTTCCGTCCATATTTTTAGTTTGCTTTTATCCGTTTTTTATTGATATTCTGAGGGTAGATTGAATATTAAAATCATTGTTTTGTTCAAATTTAATTCTATTAGCATGCAAGTTTGTTATAGTTTAGCTAGCCATTTTTGTTTAAGTCTTTTAGAATCATAATGCCTTTTATTGGGTTCATTCTTGAGCTTTTTTGTATTAAGCAAACGTAAGCATAAAAATTTATTTTCTTACTTAATATGTATTTGTATAATAACGTTGTATGAGTTTGGGAAGGTTATGGCAATCTCTGTTGGTTTAATTGACCCAGCAGGGGTTCTAGGCATAACTCAATTTTTCTGAGGTGAATGATTTGTATAAATTCAAATTATAAAAAAAAGCGAGAAAAATAAGAAACGAGCATGATGAACATCCTGTAATTAAGTCTATACTTCTGCCGACTTCTTATGAAAGGAGGCGAGGTATACTCCACCAAATACTACCAACATGCTTGTGAACTTTTGAGCGGTAAGCATGTCTTTGCCCAAGCCAATGGCAATGAGGGTTGCCAGTACAGGTTGCAAATAAATGTATGAACCAACCAGGCCAGAACTTGCATGTTTAAGTGCGTAAGCATTGAGCACATAAGTAAGGAAAGTAGAGCCAATGGTGACAAAACCTATGGCCATCCAAATGTGGGAAGGCAAGTGTAAAAAATCTATTTCAAGCGCTTGGTTCAGACCGAAAGGAAGGACTAAGAAAAACCCAAAGAAGAAGGAATAAAGGGTAACGGTTAATGGGTGGTATTTTACCATGAGTCGTTTGGCATATACCAAATAGAATGCATAGATAATTGCGTTAAGGGTAACATACACATCGCCCCAAACGGTTTCGGGGTGAAATTGAAAACGGGTGCCTCCCATGAGCAGAAGAGCACCAATGGCGGCAATGATGATGCCCGAAATTTTTGTGAGGGTTAGTTTTTCTTTGAGGATAATTGCGGCAAAAACCAATACAAAAATGGGGGTGTTGAGCATGAGCACAGAGGCATTGATGGGCGAGGTAATGGAGAGTCCTTTAAAGAAAAGAAGCATATTACCCGCAACGCCAAAAATGGCAGATATAACTAAGGGTAATAGGTCCTTTTTATCATGTATGGCCCCTTTAACATAATGTCTGTGGAATAGGAAAATACAAATGGTAGCAACTACCACCCGCAAGAGAATAAAGGCAAAAGGTTTAACATATTCTGGCATGGCTATTTTAGCAATGCTAAAAGTTGCAGCATACAACAAGGAAACAGAAAAAAGAGCGAGATGAACTTTGAGGTTAGTGCGCATGAAATTGATCGTTGAGGGCAGAGTGATAGCTAACATCTAATTCTCTGCTTTCTTTTAAGAATCTTGTACTGAGTAAAATGGCCGAAAGGGTTAATCCCAGTAGCAATGCAAACCACACGCCATATAAACTCCAGTTGAGGGTGAAGCCAAAATAATACCCAAATGGAATACCTATTACCCAGTAGGCAACAATGGTTATGATGGTTGGGATTTTTGTATCGCCAATACCACGTAGAACCCCTAAACCTACACATTGAATGCCGTCGCTTAATTGAAAGAAAGCGGCAATGTATAATAAGTAAATTGCCATGGAAGCTACTTGCTCATCGTTTGTATATAGGGCAATAATATCTGGAGCAAATATTGCTAAAATAAGGGCGCAAAATCCCATGAAAGCCGCACCCAAAATGAGGGCAGCTCTGCCGGCATCATTAAGGTCTTTTTTGTTTTTTCTGCCAAGCGCATCCCCTACGGCAATAGAGCCACCAGCAGAAATTCCTGTTGCAATCATGTAAGTTACCGAGGCTACATTGATGGCCACTTGATGGGCTGCTAGGGCAAATTCGCTGATCCAACCAATCATGATGGCAGCGAAGGCAAATGCACCTATTTCGAAGAAATATTGAAAGCCAGAAGGCAATCCGATTTTAAAAATTTGTATCAAATATTTTCTATCGTGCTCGTGTTCTTTTAAGTGTAAGTAAGGTTTGTAAAAATGAGTGTACCTTACATAGGCATACATGGTAATGGCCATAAAATAGCGAGATAATGTAGTGGCCACACCTGCGCCAAAGAGCTCCCAACGCGGCATTCCAAACTTTCCATAGATAAGCACCCAATTTAAAAATACATTTAATACAAGTGCTATAAAAGTAATGATGGCAGATGGTTTTGTAAACGACAGTCCATCGCTGTATTGTTTAACAGCCATAAAAAGTAGCATAGGAAATGTGCCTACATTTAAGACATGTAAATAACTTTTAGTTAGAAGGGTTACTCTTTCTGTTTGTGCGAACCAATGCAGGTTTTCTGTGAGCACATAAAGTACCAGACTGATGAATGCTGTTAGAAGCACCGCAGCAATGATGGATTGATTAAAAAGAATGGCACACTGATTTGGATGTCCGGCTCCCTTGCTTTTGGCTACCAGGGGTGAAACAGCGGTAAGGGTACCAATACCCAGGATGCAGATAAAAAAGTACACAGAATTTGCTAGCGAAGCTGCTGCTAAATTTACAGCATCTAGTTTGCCAATCATTACAATATCGGCTACTCCCATGAGTACAATGCCCAATTGCCCAATAATAATGGGGTAACTGAGGACAAGGATTTTTTTGAAGTATGGCAGAAATCTGTGGTAGCTATTCATATTTGGGCTGCGAAAATAAGCCATTTTTGCTAGCTTAGGTATTATTTATTGTCAATCTTTTGGGTTAAGAAACAAGTATAATCTTCCGCATTTTGGTGAACGGTGCATTGGTTCAAACCGTACCTTTGTTTTAATTAGGTATGTACAATGATATTTGATAGGGATAAATACAATAAGCTTTTTTATGCAGTGCTTCACTCTTCTGATGTATTAATTAGTGATGGACCTATTTATGCGGTAATGAATGAGGTGATGGCTGTTTTGGGTGAAGCTGCCCAGGTAGACAGGTGTTATTTGTTTAGGAATGGGTATGAGGATGGAGAGCTAAAATGGATGCACTATGATTATGAATGGGTAAAGAAAGGGGTGGAGCCGCAAATTGATTTAGAGATATTAAAAAATGCCTCTTGGGATGAGCATCCTGCTTTGCGAAATTTGCTTAAAAATGGTGCGCATTTTTATGCCAATACCAAGGATATTGCCGATGATGTTTTTAG
>JADLEN010000018.1 GCA_020846105.1 Chitinophagaceae bacterium
ACGGTGATCGATAACAGCAATAAGGAATTTCAATATTTTAAAGTAAGTATTGATAATCAAAAATTACTGCCCATTTCATTGCCCCAAATTACCAAACGTGAGCAAGAAATAATACAATTGATGATACAAGGCTTGAATACTCCTGAGATATCGACTGTGCTCAATATCTCTTACCATACTGTCGAAAACCATAAAAGAAATTTGCGCGCTAAAACAGGCACAAAAACTTCTGCAGAATTGGTGCACTTCATAATGGCTAATAATTTATTATAAATCAGGAATATTGTGAAGCGCTATCCGCTTTTATCAAATACTGCAATTACCTTTGCCCACTAACAAACACGACAAACCCAATATGGATTTTCATAAAAAGGATTTGAGCTCAGAACAGCTTCTGAACCTCTACACCGAGTTGCTGCGCCCCCGAATGATCGAAGAGAAAATGTTGGTGCTTCTGCGCCAAGGCAGGGTAAGTAAATGGTTTAGCGGCATTGGGCAAGAAGCAATATCTGTGGGCGTTACAGCGGCCTTGGATAGCGATGAATATATTTTTCCTCTGCACAGAAATCTTGGTGTATTCACCACACGAAAAATACCTTTTGCAAAATTATTCAAACAATTGCAAGGTGGGCAAAATGGCTTTTCGAAAGGGCGCGAACGCTCGTTTCATTTTGGCACTAATGCGTATCATATCTGCGGAATGATTTCGCATCTTGGCCCACAATTGGCCCTTGCCGATGGTGTAGCTTTGGCACATAAACTAAACAAAGAGAATAAAGTTGCTGTTGCTTTTACAGGCGATGGCGGCACTAGTGAAGGCGACTTTCACGAGGCGCTAAATGTAGCTGCGGTTTGGGCTTTGCCTGTTATTTTTATTATAGAAAATAATGGCTACGGACTCAGCACGCCTATCAACGAACAATTTGCTTGCACCCAACTTGCCGACCGTGCCATAGGCTACGGAATGAAGGGCCTAACCATTGATGGCAACAATATTTTGGAAGTATATAATACCATACGAGAGGCCCGCCAATATTGCATTACAGAGCAAAAGCCCATACTGATAGAATGTATGACTTTCCGGATGCGCGGGCACGAAGAAGCAAGTGGTGTAAAATATGTACCTAAAGAATTATTTGAAATATGGGGCCAAAAAGACCCGCTCAGCAATTTTGAAAATTACCTGCGTGCCGAAAAAGTATTGACCACCGAGGCTATCGAAAACATCCGTGAAGGCATCAAAAATGAAATAGAAAACGGTATTGTCGAGGGCTTTGCCGAGCCAAAAATAATAGCAGATACCGCTAAAGAGTTGGCAGATATTTATGCACCCCACAATGGTGCTGCACGCCTGCCAATGACGGAGGCAAGAGTAGAAATGAAAATGATTCAAGCCATAAGCGATGGCATGAAAATAGCGATGCGAAAATACCCCGACCTCGTGCTCATGGGGCAAGACATTGCCGAGTACGGTGGTGCCTTTAAAGTAACAGAAGGTTTTGTAGCAGAATTTGGCAAGGAGCGCGTGCGCAACACACCTATCTGCGAAAGTGCCATAGTAGGCGCGGCTTTGGGGCTATCGCTCATGGGTAAGAAGAGTATGATGGAAATGCAATTTGCCGATTTTGCAACAGTGGGTTTCAATCAAATTATCAACAACCTAGCCAAAATACATTATCGTTGGGGGCAAAATGCCGATGTGGTTGTCCGCATGCCCACAGGTGGCGGTGTGGGTGCTGGGCCTTTTCACTCTCAGAGCAACGAGGCTTGGTTTGTAAAAACACCGGGCCTGAAAGTGGTGTACCCCTCCACTCCCGAGGATGCTAAAGGCTTGCTTATTGCGGCTTTCGACGACCCAAATCCTGTTTTGTTTTTCGAGCACAAAGCGCTGTACCGAAGTGTTAGTGGGCTAGTGCCAGATGGCGATTACAGTATAGAAATAGGCAAAGCAAAATTGGTACAAGAAGGCGATGAGGTGTGTATTATTACTTACGGCGCAGGTGTACATTGGGCCATAGAATATGCCGAAAAGCATCCCGAAATATCAATAAGCATCTTGGATTTGCGCACACTTTTACCATTAGACTACGAAGCCATAAAAAGTGCTGTGTCGCACTGTGGCAAGGTGATGATACTGCATGAAGACACACTTATTGCTGGCATTGGCGGCGAACTATCCGCCTGGATAAACGAAACCTGTTTCGACAAGCTAGATGCGCCTGTAATGCGCTGCGCAAGCCTAGATACGCCTGTGCCTTTTGCAATAGAATTAGAGCAAAACTTCTTGGCCAAAAACCGCATACACGATGTGATGCAAAAGCTCCTAAACTACTAAAAAACGCGCTAAGAAAAGCCGAAGAAAATAGCAAATAGCTGACGGTGCGACGCCTATACAGCTGGTAGCTAGGCCCCAAGCCGACCCCACAAAAAATTTTAGTGCTAATTTGCGCTACTCCTAATTTTTAAAATCTCAATAATATCAAGGAAGCAATTACCCACTATCCGGACCCTTGGCAACCTTTTTAGTGGCTGCATAGCTATTGCACTTATTATGAGCTCGCAACCCTACTTGTCGTCTATTGGCGGTGGCACACCCTATTGGATCACGGGCACAGAGCAAGCCTATTGGGGTGCTGTATTTATTGCCATTGCTGCCCTGTTCGATCTGTTAGATGGCTTTGTAGCAAGAGCCCTAGACCTGCACTCGCCTATCGGTGCCGACCTCGATTCGCTAGCCGATGTCGTGAGCTTTGGCGTAGCACCGTCCATGATACTTTTCAAGATGCTGTGGGCGGCCAACATTGCCTTGCCCGACGCTATGGACGTGAGCATGTGGGCCATGGCGCCTGCCTTTTTGGTGGCGTGCTTTGGCGCTATCCGCTTGGCTAGGTTCAATGTAAAATCCAGCTCTAGCAGCTCTTTTACGGGTATGCCTATACCGGGCATAGGCATACTGATAGCATCTTTCCCACTTATCAACCTGTATATGCCTAGCATAGGTATTTATTTCAAAAACATATGGGTGATGTATGCACTTATAGCATTGGTTTGCTGGCTTATGGTGTCCAAAATCACCTTTTTCAAACTGATGCCCGGTGCTTGGAATATGGCACAGCTATGGCCAAGATTGGTATTGGTTGCAGCAGCTATTGCCTTGTTTCCGTTTATTAGTTTTGCAGCTATTCCAGCGGTTTTTCTGCTGTATATTGTATTGTCTTTTATTTACAAAGAGCCTGCCAAAGCAGTTTAAAACACTTGCTCGTTCTTAAGCAGAAAAAAGCCGTTGCAACAATCGTTGCAACGGCTTTTTTGTATCTGTTGTTTTGTTAGTACTACAATTTGAAAGTAACACCTACTTTACCACCAGAAGTAGCAGAACCGCCACCAGCTTCAATATTAAGCGCCACTTTTTTAGAGATATAATATCTAAAACCAGCTTGGCCAGACAAACCTATTGTAGAAAGGCTAGCACCAGGATAGCCACTAGGTGTGCTGTAGATAAAATAGCCAAGTGTTACACCAGCATAAAGATCCATTTTTTCAGGAAGCTCCAATACATCGTTAAAGTGATAGTTGGCATTGGCACCTATACCAATGATAGTGAATTTGTAGCCAACATTATTCCAAGAGCGGAAAGAACCTTCTGCACCTACAGTGATAGACTTAGCAACGCCAAAATCTGCACCTACAATTACAGGAATGCCCCAGCCCGAAAAACCTGCTCCAATGTTCAATTGTGCTGCACCTTTGTCAAGATTGCCTTGTGCTTTTGCTTGGGTAAATGCTGCTAGCAAACCAAGCGATAAAATTACTTTTTTCATTTGTTGTGTTTTGTTTTAGTGAAACAATATTTTAAATATTGCCGCAAAGCTAAGGATATTTAAAAGACAAAAAAAAATCCTTAAAGTATATACGATACTTATCCCATCTGCCAGCAGGCTATTGCCGCACTAGCCGCACCACATCTGTATAGTTGGCACCATTGCCACTTGCATTTACATTGCCTGCTAGCACCTGCTCATCGGCCGATAGTTCCAGCCTCAGTTTAGTATCAATAGATATGCCACCCATTACCACCACCGCATCTATCGTTAGCCAATTGCCTATAATCACCCCCTGCCCTTGCCCCATCTGTATATTATTAGCAGCATATATTACCATATGCACACGACCTATATCTTGCGACAGCACAAAACGGCTACCATCTCCAGCATCGTACCAAGTGCCCGATACATTCTTTACCGAAGGCTGCTCCACCATCGGCTGTGGACTGGGCCCTACTGGCTCGGCGGGTGGCTGCCATATTCGTGCCAGCAATATCAGCACAGCCACAGCACCAGCTATCACCCAAAAACTCTTGTTGCTTTTGGTAGCTGCCACAGGCTGCACCGCAGGCCTAGGCGTAGGGCGCGTTTGTGGCCTAGCCTCTGCCACCCCAAGGGTCTTTTTCAATACCTTTATCAGCTCTTGTGTATCGTATTGCCAGCGCTTATTGCTTATCTCGTAGCTCTGCCGGCGCAGCAGCGGCTTCAAATCCTCGGGCAAGTCTTCCTCCTTCGGCATCTCGGCGCCTTCTAGCAGCACTGGCACCACCCTTATATTGCGGCGCAAGGCGCTAGCTATCTCTTGGCGCACCCAGTCGTGGGTATCGTGTAGGCGGCTCGTTTTTTTGTCCTCACTTAGTGCCATCCAGTCGGGGCCTATCATGGCCAGCATCACGTCGCAGTTGTCTAGCGACTTGGCTATCACCTCCTCAAAATCCAAGCCCGGCTCTATCTTATCAATATCCATAAATAGCTGGTCGCCTTCAAAATGCTGTTTCAGCGCATCCACCAATCGGCCAGTAGCCGCCTGCGTATCGCGCACCCTATAGCTGATAAAAATATTTTTCTTCGCCATTGTAGCCATAACTTTTGGTTTTTTTCGTAGCACAAACATAAAAAATATTTTTTATGATATTGCATCCCACACCACCAAAAAATGCTTTTGGCCGCAGCGCCTCTTTACATCTTTTTCTTAGGCGAGCCGTCGCACATGTTAGCTAAGAGGGGGCGGCGGCACGCCTAAAGCAAGAAAAAAAATAATAAAATAATGCGCCGCATTGCACTTGCAATAAGATAATAAAGTAATTTGTGAGGGCAATATTGCGCCGAAAAACTAAAACACAATACTTATGGACAAGCAACTGATAGCAAGGCTTACCGCGCCGGGGCCCAAAAAAATATTGGCGCTAGACGGCGGTGGCATACGCGGGGCGCTGTCGCTAGGCTACCTAAAGGAGATAGAAAGCCAGCTGCGCAAAAAAGAAAACAACCCAGCGTATGTGCTCAGCGACTATTACGACTTGATAGGCGGCACGTCTACAGGGGCCATCATAGCCACGCTGCTAGCGCTAGGCAAGCCTGTAGATGATATTGTGGATATGTACATGACGCTAGGCGGGCAGATATTTGGCGAGAAAAGAAACTGGTGGAACCCGCTAGAAACGTTCCGATTTTTTAAGGCTAGCTACAGCGAAAAAGCGCTGGAAACCGAGCTGAAAAAGTATGTGGGCAATATAACCCTAGGTGACCCCGAACTGCGCACAGGCTTGTGCATAGTGGCCAAAAGAGCCGATACAAACAGTACTTGGCCGCTGATAAACCACCCCAATGGCCAATATTACGAAGCTAACAAAAACATACCGCTGTGGCAAGCATTGAGGGCTACCTCGGCAGCGCCATCGTACTTTATACCGCAGATGATAGATGTGGGCAATGGCCAGATAGGCGCTTTTGTAGATGGCGGTGTGAGCATGGCCAACAACCCTGCACTTACCATGCTGATGGTGGCTACGCTGAAGGGCTTCCCGTTTGGCTGGGCTATGGGCGCAGAAAACATATCGCTGACGTCGGTAGGCACGGGCTATACCGAGTACCACAAGCACGCTGGCGCTATAGACGATGCTTGGCTGATGACCTGGGCTAAGGCCGTACCAGATATGCTGATGCAAGATGCTAGCTGGCAGAACCAGATAATACTGCAATGGCTGTCGGACTCGCCCACGGCCAAGGCCATAGATGGCGAAATGGGCAACCTCAAAGACGACTTGCTGTGCCAGCAACCACAGATACAGTACTTGCGGTTCAACATCTGCCTGTCGCAAAACGCGCTCAATGGCCTAGGGCTACAACGCAACTTTACGGAGCAAGAAATAATAAACATAGCCGAAATGAGCAATGCCCACAACCGCTACCTACTTTACGACATCGGCCTGAAGGCTGCCGAAAAAGAAGTGCTACCAGCGTATTTTGAGTAAAAAGTATGCGCTAGGAAAAAAAAGCCCAGCAAGTGATTGCTGGGTTTTTGCATTGCTAGGCAAAGTAATAATAGGGCTAGGGGCAGGCGGTGGCAACAAAAGCATTAGTGTGCCACAGCCATTGGCACATATGCTCCTGATGGTCTGGACCAAGAAAGTTGTGTTTTTTGCTGTGAACTTTTGTTGATAAATGAAGAAATGTCCATACTCATTTTGTGTTGTTTCTTGTAATGGTAGCCATTGGATACGAAAATCTGATTGACCTTGTTGGCACTCATGAAATTATTGAAAGAGGCTTGGTTGAAGCCCGAAAAGAGCTCGATACGCAACGAGTGAATACTGCTTGCAAATAAAGATTGAATTTCGGCTAAGCCTTGCTCAAAAACAGGGTTGCTTAGTTGTTTTAAAAGCTTGGATCTTGAAAAAAACAAAAGCTCGGTGATGGAATCGCTGAGGTGGATACCATGCACAAGGATAATATTAAGCTTGTTGTGAGCACTATTTTGGATGGCCGACTTGATGAGAATTAAAGAGTCTTCACTAAAATCTGTTTGTATTAAGATAGTTTGTTGCATAAAAAACGCTTTTAGGCAAAGCTGCAACCAGACTATTAAGACGAACTGAGAATGAGATTAAAAAACGCTAAGAAATATGTTATTGTTTCCCTAAAGGCTGA
>JADLEN010000019.1 GCA_020846105.1 Chitinophagaceae bacterium
GATATTTGCTGCACCTGCTGCCAATGCAACAAATCTTTGCGGCAAGCCGAAAAAAGCAGCAAAAAGCAACAAAAGATGCTAGGATAGATACGATTCTTCATGTTTTGAAGCCCCAAAAGTATTCATTTTGATGCATTATCACTAACTGATGATAAAGAATTCAGTAATTGTAATTATCGTGGTTTTATATTTCAAAACCCTGTATTTAGCGTCTTTTTCCGCGCACTCTAATAAGCGCTTGGTGGTGCAACAAGCGGCTGCAACAAGCGGGCATAAAAAAAGCGAGCCGAAGCTCGCTTTCCAAATGTTATTATGAATAAGATTAGATAACTTTTACGTTAACTGCATTTAAACCTTTTTTGCCATTTTGCACTTCAAAGGAAACTTTATCGTTCTCGCGAATCTCGTCGAATAGACCAGAAACGTGAACAAAGATGTCCGCACCACCTGCTGATGGTGTAATGAAACCAAATCCTTTAGTTTCGTTGAAGAATTTTACTGTACCTTCTTGCATTGTAAATTGAAATAAAAAAATTAATAATAGGCAAATATAGTACTTTCTTATTACAATTAGCTTAAAAGAAAATAATTAACAGAAAAAATTTTATTCTAACACAATTTTATACAATGGTTTTGGTGAGGAATTCCCAAATCATATACAAGGCTATTTGTGTTGCAGTTTCTTTGTTTTGCAGCCTATCGTGGTGCAGTTGGTATTGCTTGGCTAGCACCTTGCCATTGCCTGCAACAGCTATAAATACAGTGCCTACAGGCGATTGGTCCTCGTAATCGCTAGCGCTAAATATACCAGTAATGCCTAAGCCAATATCGCTACGCAATTGCTGGCAAGCAGCCTTGGCCATAGCCACAGCCACGGCCTCGCTCACCACGCCGTGGCTTTTTATTAATACCGGGTCTATGCCCAAAATATCAATTTTGCATTGCGTAGCATAGCTCACCACACAGCCCTTAAAGTACCGCGACGAGCCATTTACTTGGGTTATTTTGTGTGCAATATAGCCGCCAGTGCAGCTTTCGGCAAGGCCTAGGTATTTGTTTTTTGCCAGTAGGGCATTGCCCACTATTTGTTCTAGCGGCAGGTCTTCAAGGCTTATTACATTGGCAGCCACGCGCTGTGCTATTTCGTTTCGGTAATGTTCGGTTTCGATACGCAGGCGCTGCTCGTTGCTGCCATGCGCTGTAAGCCTTAGTTTCACAGCATAGGGCGAGGGTAAGTAGGCTAGCTGTATGTGGCTGGGCAGTGCGTTTTCGATATCTTTTATTTTTTCGGCCAAGAAACTCTCCCCCTCGCCAAAGGTGAGGATGTTGCAATGCACAATGGCTTGCACTTGCTCATATTTGTTGCGCAACAAGGGTAGCACAGCATCGGTCATTATACCTTTCATCTCAAAAGGCACTCCGGGCATCGAAATTACTATTTTATCGTCTTGCTCGAAAAGCATACCAGGTGCAGTGCCTTGCGCGTTGTGCAGCACGGTACATACATCGGGCACTTCGGCTTGCATCAGATTGCGGGCAAGCATTGGCCTGCCTCGCCGCTCAAAAATACCTTTGACATGTGCTAGCACCGCTTCGTTCACAATTAGTTTGCCACCAAAAAAATCGCACAATACCGGCTTAGTTACATCGTCGGCGGTGGGGCCAAGGCCACCCGTTATTAATACTATATCGGCATTGGCTAGCTCGCTGTGCAGGGTGTTGGTAATGGCTTCTTTGGTATCGGCAATGGCTATGCGCTTGCATATGTCTATGCCCAAGAGGTTCAGCTGTTGGGCTATCCAGGCCGAGTTGGTATCTATTATTTGACCAATGAGCAACTCGTCGCCGATGGTTATAATTACTGCTTTGAGGCTGTGCATTTTTTAGTGGTTGTTGTTGGCAAAATAGGGTGTTAGGTTTTGGCGTAGCGCATCCGGCATGCTCGCTTTTCGGCGTGCTTTGATGTCGAAAAAAACCAAAGTAGTAATGCCTTTGTTGATGATTTTGTCCTGCTCGTTATACATTTCGGTATGA
Organism: Chitinophagaceae bacterium; assembly: GCA_020846105.1. Classification (GTDB taxonomy): domain Bacteria; phylum Bacteroidota; class Bacteroidia; order Chitinophagales; family Chitinophagaceae; genus Rurimicrobium. The sequence goes on from JADLEN010000019.1 coordinate 2,035, forward strand.
AATTGTATGCTGCTGCCACTTGGCATTTCTTTAATTATTGTTTTCACAGTCAGCAGCTCATCATAAAATGCAGGTCGCAGGTATTTGAGGTTGCACTCGGCCACAGGCAAAGCTATACCTGTTTCTTCCATCCATTTGTAAGTTAGCCCTAGGCTACGAATAGCATCGGTACGACCTACCTCGTAGTATAGGGCATAATTGCCATAATATAGATACCCCATTTGGTCGGTTTCGCCATAGCGAACGCGGATTTGTGTGCTGTGCTCGTACATGATTTTTTTTCGTGCAAATGTAATAGCAATGGTCAAAATCTTGGGTAAATAAAATCAACACTAGTGTTGTATGCCCCAAAAAAAACAAAAGCAGCAAGAGTCTAGCCCTTACTGCTTTTATAGTAAAAATATTTTTTTGGTGGCTTACTTGCCCGCAAGGGTCACGCTAAACATGTCTTTGTAATTGTCTGCCACTTTTTTGGCTGCGGCACCTGGCATGTGTACCACATTGGTAGTCGCAAAGTCGATAATGTTTGTTGATCCAAACATTTTCACCAAATCGGCAGTGAGGTGAATATGGTTTTCGTCGTTGTTCACCGTAATATCATTGGGCAATGCCAAGGTTACTGTACTTATGGTATTGTTGGGGCTTGTGATACCACCTACGTGTATCCGTAGCTCGTTGCTAGCAGCAGTAGATTGTGGCGATGTGCCTTCCATTTTTACCATTATATAGCCCGTTGACCACATCCAAAACATGCCATTTGCAGGGTCTAGTGCGCCAGACTGTACACCAGATACATTGCGCAAGCTGTCCACGCCTATCGTAAAGGTGATAGACTTGTAAGTGCCTGCTGGCACAGCGCTAAGTGCAAAGTTTAAGGAAGCAGGTGTTTCTTGCTGTAGCAAATGATAGCTTTCTGTCTCAGCATAGCTGCTGCCATCGGCATTGTTCAGCTTTATATTGCTGATGTAATAGTTGAACTTGCTCACAGTGAAATCGTCACCATTTTGGTTTTTGTAGCTAGTGCCATCCATTTTTAGGGCATTGCCACCTACTTTGTTGTAAAATTCTAGCAACACGGTACCTTCTTTGGCTGTAGGTGTAGGGGTGGTGTTTTCTTCTTTACGACAGGCACTACTTGCAATAGTAAAAGCTGCGATAACTGCGATTTTTAAGATGTTCTTTTTCATTTTGTTGTTGTTTTTTTTTGAGATTAATGATTTGATTTTATTTGAATTTTTCTACTCAGTTGGCGAGCATTGCTCATCATATTTATGAGTATCAGTACAATGCCGAGTGCTATCAATGCCATCGCAGATAGCCAGCCCGACTGATGAAAGTGTGTGAGCGTTTTTGGTAGCTCGAAAAGGCCATAAACACCGAGAATACTCAGTACAAAGGATATGCCTATAATTTTGAAGGGGTTGTTCATAGCTTTAATTTGTTGGTGTTATTAAAGGTCGGTATTTTACTTGGCTGCCATTGTCACATTTGTTACACAGGCAGCTTTTTTTTATTGTCAATTTGTTGTAAGAAAATGTACCGATTCTGTCTTTTCATTACCATCATGATCTACCTCTATAGTAATAGCCAATTGCAATGCCCTAGACGACTCTAGCGTATTTACCCAAAAGGTATCAATAGCAAAATGGCTGTCGTGCAGGTGCGCTTCAAGGTTCATGAATACTGTGTTGTTTGTAGTATCCATTAGGTATAGCGTGTAGCCGTGCAATTGGGTATTGTATGTAGCGTTTGCACTTATAAAAACGGTGTCGCCCTTTGCGAAAGTTTGGGCTTCGCTTGGCTTGCTTATATTCAGCGTTAGCTTGTTTTGGTCGTAGCCATCACTGTCTTTTTTTTGGCAAGCACTTAGCGATATTCCGAGTGCAAAAATTATTAGGTATTTCATTGCTAGTTTTTCTGTTTTTTATTAAAATAATAGGAAAATGCCACTTTCTATGCGAGCATGAGATAGTACATAGCCTGCGGCATACTGCTGATACATGGGTATCGAAAGATTGGTTTTGATACCTATTTTTTTATAGTAGCATTGCATACCCACAGTGCCAAAACTCATGATGCCACCTGTTTTTTCATTGAGCCATTTTTTGCTGTAATTGTCATAGTCGTGCAGCGCATGCTCTACACGGATACCCGCTTGGGGTACTATTGTCAACTGCTTGTGCTTTAGCCAATAAAAGGCTGTGCCCACAATGTTGGTACGATTACCAAATTTGTATTGCGCACTATTGGCTGTGGTGTAGATGTAAGCAGCATCGAGGTTGTAGCCCCATTTGGTACCTTTTTGGGTGTAGTTGATATTACTCAGAATATCCCAAGAGCCTGTACCCGTTTGCGTATTGGGCAGGCCATTGCGCTCGGTATTAGTGCTGCTGTTAAACTTTCCAAAGGGCATTTTGATGCCAATGCCAGCTAGCAACATCTGTTTGCTCTTGACTTTTTCGGGTAGCGGAATAGCATAGTTCAATATTAAACTTGCATCACCAATACCGCTAGCGTGGCTGCTAGTACCATTGCTGCTGTTGGTGTTAGCGATATAGGGCAAAAAGCCAAACAACTGAAACTTTTGAGACAGTTGATAGCGCCCCCAAATTTGCAGGTTGTTGTATTGCTGTTCCGACTCCTCATTGGGCGTGCCCGCAAACAAAGACGGGTGGCTGCTTTCGGAGCTAGTGTATAAATGTTGTAGACCTAC
>JADLEN010000020.1 GCA_020846105.1 Chitinophagaceae bacterium
GCATCAAAAGAAGTTTTGTTGTTATTGCAAGCCGTAAGTAATGTTGCAATGCCTGCTACAAATGCGATAGTTTTTATTTTTCCCATTGTTCTTTTTATTTAATGTTTGTTAATTACCTGCCGTTGTTTGATAGTTGTATTGAGCCATTAAAAGCTGTATTTCGTGTAAAATCAGATTTTGCCTTGACTGGTCTTCTGCGTTTACCGAAATAAGGTAATCGTTGGTAGTAGCCGTTCCGTTTTCTAACTGAATTTTGGTTGTGCTTTTCACACTTTCACGAAGTGAAATAATATCGTTATCAGTTACAATCAACTCTTGCACTTTTGTTATTTCAGAATTTTGTTGGTGTAAATTCAGATTGGTATTGAACAAAAATGTTTCTCGTTGAATGTCTATGAAATTTTGATTGACAGAAAGGATTTTCTTTTCTTTATTGTAAGTGTAAAAACCTGTCAAATTCCAATTCAATCTAAGCCCGCCAATGTAATAGCCTTGCACATCGTTACTCAACATATTTAACGCAGGTCTGCCCAAACCACCTTGAAAAAACAAGCTGAAACGTGGAAGATTTTTTGCTGTAATCAATTTATTTTGCAAGTCAAACGTTTTTTTCTGTAAGTCGTAAAGTTTCAATTCTGGGCGATTGATTGTGTTGGAAACAAGTTGCGGTACAGGTTTTACTAAAATGGTGTTTTCATTAATCGGACTGCCGATAAAATGCGATAACATTTCTGCATATCCTTTTCGTGTTGCTTTTAGTTCAATGGTACGTTGGTCGGCTTTCAATAACTCCGCTTTCAAATTGTTTAAGCTACTCTTTGTTGAAATTCCGTTTTGAATGGCAACGTTTATTTTCTCAATTCCACTTTGAATATCTTTTCTGAGCAATGCTGTTTGTTGAAGTTGTTCATCAATCAACAATATGCCGAAATAGAGTTGGTTAATTCGTTCTCTCAATTTATACAGTTCCACTTCTACTTTTTGCGTTTCCACCTGTGCATTTGCTTCAATCAAATTTTTATGGTCTTTCATTACAAACAAGTCGGTAATGGGTTGTGAAACTTCACCGTAAAGCCTGTATTGGTCTTTGCTGATTGTTGGAATGTCCATATTCGGCAACGAAATTGGAATTTGTGTTACTGCCGATTGATAGGTTGCCTGTCCTGCAATATTGAACTGCGGTAAATAACCTTTGTTGGCATTGTCAATAGAGTATTCTTTGGATTTCTCAATCAGTCCATATTGCTTTATCAATGGAAAATTCTTTTTTGCCATTGCCAAACAAGTATCAAGGTTCAATGAATTGTTTTCTTGTGCCGTAGCCCAATGCATTGAAAACAGCATTAAACCAATCAGCAAACTTGCTGCACTTTGTTTACTTTTAATCATTTTATTTATCATTTTGTTTCAATCATTTGATTAATTTAAGGACAAAAAAATTTACTTCGCTTTCATCATTGCTTTTATCCAAACAGGGATAAGTCTTTTACGCTCCTGCATAAGTTGGTTGAATTGTTTTTCATTTAAGCCGCCAATGCCTTGTAATAAAGGCATTGCAATAAATGGAAAAACAACCAAGCTCAATAAGTTCATCAAAAAATGTAATGGATTTGGTTCGGCAATTTTTCCTTTCGCAACCGCTTCCTGATGTTGCTTGAAAAATGCAGAGTTCATTACTAATTGTTTAATTGGTAATCTTTCTAATAGTCCGCCTGCATTGTTGTTACGAATTTCACTCAACATAAAAATTGGAATATTCGGCTCTTTGGTGATAAAATCAATATAATAGGAAGCAATAAGCTCCACTTTTTTTTCTAAGGAGCTTTTCTCATCATTCAATACCAGTGCCATATTCTGCATAAACCCAAAAACTGTTTCAAACATTATAGTTTCAAATAGCTTTTCTTTACTGCGGAAATAGTAATTCAGCAAAGCAAGATTTATGCCCGCTTCTCCGGCAATATCTCTTGTCCGTGTAGCGGCATAGCCTTTTTTATGAAACACGACACGGGCAGCGGCTTTTATTTTTTCTTCCGTTGTCGTGTCTAATGCTTTTGTTTCTTTCTTCTTTACCATTTTGCTCAAAAATGCTTTTCGGGGACAAATATAGAAACTAATTTTTTATTTATCCAAACATTTTAATCATTTGATTAAAAATAATTTTTCAATTAAGGGTGGTGGGCGGGCTTGGGTGCGTTGGGGCAAAATTAAATGTGGTGTTTTGTGTCGGCTTGTGCTGTGGCAAACACCTCTTTTAATTTTGTGAAGCGTTGGAATTTTTCGTTTTCTGTCTGTCGGTGAATGTCTGTACAGTGGTCGGTTAGGGTTGCTGATAACTCATAAATACACGCAACACCTTCTCTTAAAACTTGCGTCTATCCGCCTATTTTTGGGTGGATACACGCAATAGGCATTGCGTAATATTTTTTTAGCTGCCCCACAAAATACTCCCTCTCCCCCACATTTCCTACTCTTTCATCCCATCCACTATCTTGTCGAGGGCTATTATTTGCTCGGGGCTCAGGCTTTTTATTTTGTGGTTGATGTTGGCTATAGCGCGGGCCCGTAGGGCTTGCATAGGGTGTGTGGGCTTGAAACGAGCTGCCTCTAGGGGCTGCCAGGTAAAGAGGTCGTTGGGGGTGCAGAAGGCTGACTCGCAAATGGCATTGAGGTGTTTCAAATCCACTCGTTTCTGCTTATCGTGCATTATTTTTACGGCTGTAGCGCTGCTCATCTTGCGTTTTAGCAGCCACTTGTGCGGGTGTGGGTATCCCTTTTCTATAAGCATCTCTCGGACGCGCCAATGTAGCATTGTATTTTGGTTTTTATTGCCCCAAATGTAGTAAATATATTTTTCTTTTAAAGCTCTTAATAAATATTTGCGCGCTCAGACTGAGTACTTGTGAGGTATTAATAGTGCATTGCTAGCTGTGACTCGTGCATTGCTAGCTACGACTCGTGCATTGCTAATTGCGACTCGTGCATTAAATGAACTTACTCTTTCCTTGAGCACTATAACTTCATATTTGAGAGTTTTGGGCGGAATGACTGGGTGCTGCTGAATGATAATAGCTGCTAAAAAGGGTTTGGGGAGTGGCTAGGGCTAGACGCGATGGGTAGCACCCGCGAAAGCGTGAGGGATGTGCCAGGTGGCTGCCTAAGCAGCCAGCCCGCAGGGCCGCAGCGCAGCGGAGCCTAGAGCAGCCCGACCCCGAGCGAAGC
>JADLEN010000021.1 GCA_020846105.1 Chitinophagaceae bacterium
CCGCAGACAAGCATTCATCTAACAAGAGTATCGGGCTTTTTTTGATAAGGGCCCGTGCCAAAATCATACGTTGTTTTTGACCGCCAGAGAGCATTACTCCACGCTCGCCAATAACGGTTTGGTAGCCCTTCTCGAAGTTCTTGATTTCTTTTTCCAAGTCGGCAAGGCGTGCAGCTTCATACACCTCGGCTTCGGTAGCATCGTCCCGGCCAAACTTGATATTGTTGAATACCGTATCCGAGAATAAGAGTGCCTCTTGCGGGGTGTAGCTTATTTGCTGACGAAGGGTTTCGAGGTCTATGTTTTTGATGTCGGTTCCGTCCATGGTTACTGCACCTAATTGCGGGTCGTACATTCTTAGTAGCAATTGTGCCAAGGTGGATTTGCCACTGCCCGTCTCGCCAAGTACGATTATTTTTTCGCCTTGCTTAATACTGAGACTAAAATTGTCTAAGGCTTTGATACCTGTATGCTCATAAGTAAAGCTTACTTGGTCGAAATTGATATTGCCCTGAAGTGCTTTGTAAGATGGGTTTTGAGTATTGACGATTAAAGGCTCGCGTTGCAAAAACTCGTCTATCCGTGCTTGCGATGCCGCTGCCCTTTGTATCACGCTAGCTACCCAGCCAATGATAAACATCGGAAACATCATCAGGTTGATATAAATAACAAACTCGGCAATGTTGCCCGCGGTAGCCTGGCCATTTATTACAAAATAGCCACCCACCAAAATAGTGCTGAGCATGCTGAGGCCGATAAACAAATTCATAGCAGGCAGGTATATAGCCTCGGTACGTGCAAGGTTGATGGTGCTCTTTTTGTAGGCTTTAGAATTGTTGGTAAAAAAGCGCAGCATATTGGCTTCCTGTACAAAAGACTTGATAACTCTGATGCCAGAAAATGCTTCTTGAGCAGTTGTGGTTAGCGCCGATAATTGTGCTTGTATCCTTGAGCTTTTTTTATAAATAAGCTTATTGACATAGTAGATAGAAAACCCTAAAATGGGCAGCGGTATTACCACACAAAGTGTCAGCAAAGCATTGACCCGCAACATACCCCAAACACACATTACCGTAAGCACCACAAGGTTGGTAGTGTACATAATGGCAGGCCCTGTAAACATTCGCACACGCCCTACATCTTCCGACAGGCGGTTCATCAAATCGCCAGTGGCGTTGGTTTTAAAAAAATGGGTATCAAGTTTTTGATAATGATTATAAATAGCGGCTTTCTGGTCGTACTCTATATGCCGCGACATCACAATAATTGTTTGCCTCATCAGAAACATAAAGCCGCCACGTAGCAATGCTAGCAGCAGTAAAAGCAGCCCATACCAAAACACTTGGCCAAAAATATAGTTTTGCATATCGGCTTTGAGTGCCGTACCCGAAAGCAGTTGGTAGCTTTGTATTTCGCCCTGCACAGCATCTATAACGGTACGGATAACCGTGGGTGGTATCACTGCAAACATGTTCGATATAGCCACGAAAAAGATACCCGAAATCAGCCGCCACTTGTGCTTCAGAAAGTACTTATTTATTGAGGCAAGTTTGTTCATAATAGCGATGCAAATGTGGGGCTAAAAATCTAAAATTGTGGCTAAGGTAACTGAATAAAAAAACGCTACTCTATTTTGAAGGATAGAGTAGCGCATTGCAATAATAATTTGAATAAAAATTTTTAGACCGCAAAGCTTTCGCCACATCCACAGCTACGGCTTGCATTAGGGTTTATAAAATGAAAACCTTTTCCATTGAGCCCGTCTGTAAAGTCGAGCATTGTATCGCAGAGGTAGAGGTAGCTTTTGAGGTCTGTAACCAGCTTTATACCTTTGTCTTCGAACACCTGATCTTTGGGTTGTATTTCGTTGTCAAAATCTAGCTTGTATGACAAGCCAGAGCAGCCACCACCCACTACGCCCACACGTAGAAAATAATCTTCACCTAGATTGCTGTCTTTGGTGAGTTGTATTATCTTCTCTTGCGCCTTCTCGCTAATTGTTATAGCGCCAACTTCTATTGCCATGTTTACCTTATTAATTTAGCAGTATTACTGAGTGTTTCTGTAAAAATTAATGTGCCTTTTCTTCTTCCAACTCGGGCAATCCGTTCTTTACACGGTAGTCGTTGATAGCCGATTTTATGGCATCTTCGGCCAATACCGAGCAGTGAATTTTTACAGGTGGCAAGTTCAATTCTTCTACAATATCCATATTGTCGATAGCTGCTGCTTCATTGATAGACTTGCCTTTGAGCCATTCTGTAGCAAGCGAAGACGAGGCTATAGCCGAGCCACAACCAAAGGTTTTAAACTTTGCATCTTTGATAATGCCCGTTTCTTCGTCCACCTCTATTTGTAAGCGCATTACATCGCCACACTCTGGCGCGCCTACTAGGCCAGTGCCTACATTCTTACTTGCTTTATCCAAAGTACCTACGTTCTTTGGGTTGCTATAATGATCAATAACTTTTTCTGAATATGCCATTTCTAATAATTTTAAATGTTGAATTTTTAATGTTGAACTGCCTAATTAGTGGTGGGCCCACTCTATTTTATCAAGGTCTATACCTTCTTTGTACATTTCCCAAAGCGGGCTCATTTCGCGCAGCTTCAGTACTGTTTCGGTAATGGCTTTGATGGTATAGTCTATCTCGGCATCGGTGGTAAACCTACCTAGACCAAAACGCAAAGAACTATGTGCCAAGTCGTCGCCAAGTCCTAAAGATTTAAGCACATAAGACGGCTCTAGCGATGCAGACGTACAAGCAGAGCCACTAGACAATGCTATTTGCTTATTAAAGCCCATTAGCAAACCTTCGCCCTCTACATGTTTGAAAGAGATATTGGCAACGTGTGGCAATCTATGTTCTTCATTACCGTTTACATAATACTCTTCTATTTGGGTGAGTGCTGCTTGCAAGCGGTCGCGCATTGCACTTAAGCGCACTGCTTCAGCATCCATCTCTAGGCGGCAAAGCTCGCAAGCCTTACCTAGGCCCACAATACCTGGCACATTGAGTGTACCACTACGCATGCCGCGCTCGTGGCCACCGCCATCCATCTGTGCAGTTACTTTTACCCTTGGGTTTTTACGGCGCACATACAGTACACCTACACCTTTGGGGCCATACATTTTATGTCCGCTAAAAGACAATAAGTCTATACCATCTGCTATCACATCTACTGGTATTTTACCTACTGCTTGGGTAGCATCGGTAAAAAATAGTATGCCGTGTTTTTTGGCTATAGCTGCTATCTCTTTTATAGGTTGTACCACACCTATCTCGTTGTTGCCATACATTATGGTTATCAAGATGGTCTGTGGGGTAATGGCTTTTTCTAATGCTACAAGATCTACCAGTCCGGCGCGCTGTACATCTAGGTAAGTAACAGCACCACCCATTTTTTCTACATGCTTGCAAGTATCTAGCACTGCTTTGTGCTCTGTGGTGCAGGTAATTATGTGGTTGCCTTTGCTGGCATACATCTCAACAACACCTTTGATAGCCAAGTTATTGGCCTCGGTAGCACCCGATGTAAAAATTACTTCTTTGGGCTCACAATTGATCAATTTAGCTATCTGCTCACGGGCATAATCTACTGCTTCTTCGGCTACCCAACCAAACGAGTGATTGCGACTAGCTGCATTACCAAACTTCTCTACAAAATAAGGGAGCATCGTTTCTAACACGCGCGGATCCATCGGCGTGGTGGCGTTATTATCTAAGTATATCGGGAATTTAAGTTCCATTTTTTATGTATTTCTTGTTTAATTTTGTGGAGCAAAGATAGGCTTTCAAGGCTAGTTACTTAAACAAAATGCTATTC
>JADLEN010000022.1 GCA_020846105.1 Chitinophagaceae bacterium
AAAGCAAAAGATAAAAGCTGACGGTGCGACGCCTATACAGCCCCTAGAAAGCTACCAAGATGACCTCCAAAAAATAAAAAAAAAGGTAGCACGCCTAAGCAGTGCTACCCTTGGTACTAAAACAAAACAAAACAGCGGTTGGCTATCGGTGCAGATCGAAACGGTCCAGGTTCATCACCTTTGCCCAAGCATTTACAAATGTTTCTAAAAATAAAGGAAGGCCATCTTTGGCGGCAAACACTTCGGCCACAGCGCGTAGCTCTGCGTGTGCGCCAAAAATAAGGTCGGCACGGGTGGCAGGCCATTGCTGCACACCGCTGGCACGGTGGCTACCGATGAAGGCGTTTTGGCTGTTGCCGCTGGCCACCCATTTGGTATTTATGTCTAGCAGGTGCACAAAAAAGTCGTTGCTCAGCTGCTGCGGATGATGGGTAAATACGCCATTGGCACTGCCATCATAGTTGGCGCCCAGCACGCGCATACCACCTATGAGGGCCGTAAGCTCTGGTATAGATAGGGTTAGTTGTTGTGCTTTATCTACCAGCATCTCCTCTGGCGAGGCTATGTGCTGCGCGGCATAATAGTTGGTAAAACCATCGGCCATTGGTTGTAGCACTGCAAAAGATTCTATGTCGGTATCGGCTTGTGTAGCGTCCATACGCCCAGGGGCAAAAGGTACTTTTATGGTGTGGCCAGCATCGGCAGCGGCTTGCTCTATGGCAGCGCATCCTGCTAGCACTATTAGGTCGGCAAGCGATAGGTGTTTCTTTCCTTCGTGGGCTTGGTTGTAATTGTTTTGCAATACTTCTAGCACGCCTAGCACGGTGGCTAGCTGCTTGGGGTTGTGCGCTACCCAGTCTTTTTGAGGGGCTAATGCTATACGTGCACCGTTGGCACCGCCGCGCTTGTCGCTATTGCGGTAGGTGCTAGCCGATGCCCAAGCGGTGTGTACCAGCACACCAATAGGCAAGCCTGCTGCTAGTATCTGGGTTTTGAGGTCTGTAGCTTCTGCATCGTTGATGGTGGCTAGTGTGGCGGCAGGTATTGGGTCTTGCCAAATGAGGGTTTCGGCAGGCACCTCGGCACCTAGGTATAGGGCTTTGGGGCCCATGTCGCGGTGGGTAAGCTTGTACCATGCTTTTGCAAATGCATCGGCAAATTCCTGAGGATGCTCATGGAAATGCTTGGATATGGGTGCATATATGGGGTCCATTTTCAGCGCCATATCTGCGGTGGTCATCATTAGTGCTTGTGTGTCTTGTGGGCTATTGGCCATTGGGGCACGGCGCGCGTTGGATGCTGCGGTGGGTGTCCATTGGTGGGCGCCTGCGGGGCTTTTGGTAAGCTCCCATTCGTAGCCTAGCAACACAGAGAAGTAGTCATTGTCCCACTGTATGGGGTTGGGCGTCCAAGCGCCTTCTATGCCACTACCTATGGTGTGGTCGCCGCTGCCTGTTTCATAGCTATTTTGCCATCCTAGCGATTGCGCGGTAATGTCTGCACCAGCAGGCGCGTCGGTTACGTATTGGCTAGGGTCGGCGGCGCCGTGTGCTTTGCCAAAGGTGTGTCCGCCGGCTACTAGGGCTACGGTTTCGTAGTCGTTCATGGCCATACGGGCAAAGGTTTCGCGGATGTCTATTGCCGATTTTAGTGGGTCGGGGTTGCCGTTGGGGCCTTCGGGGTTTACATATATTAGCCCCATTTGCACGGCGGCCAATGGGTTTTCGAGGTCGCGCTCGCCAGTATATCTTTTATCGTCTAGCCAGGTTTTTTCGGGGCCCCAATACACATCTTCTTCTGCCTGCCACACATCTACCCTGCCACCGCCAAAGCCGTAAGTGGGCAGGCCCATGTCTTCGAGGGCGCAGTTGCCAGCAAGTACTAGCAAGTCGGCCCAAGATATTTGCTTGCCATATTGCTGTTTTATAGGCCATAGCAGCATGCGCGCTTTGTCTAGGTTCACATTATCTGGCCAAGAGTTGAGCGGTGCAAAACGTTGTGCGCCCGAGCCTGCCCCCCCTCGCCCATCATAGGTGCGGTATGTGCCAGCGCTATGCCATGCCATTCTTATAAACAAGGGGCCATAATGTCCATAGTCGGCAGGCCACCAAGGCTGGCTAGTGCGCATGAGTTTGTAAATATCTTGCTTTATGGCTTTGAGGTCTAGTTTGGCAAACTCATTGGCGTAGTTGTAGGCTGTGCCTAGTGGGTTGGTGTTGGCATGGTGCTGTCGCAAAATATCTAGGCGTAGCATATCGGGCCACCAATTGGCGTTTTGCGATGCGCTGGCTGCACTCTTGCTAGCCATACCATGCGGAAAAGGGCATTTGCCTGCTGCCGAACCCGTAGCGGCACTTGTGGGTTTGTTATTGTCTGCTGTCATAAGTCTTGTTTATAATTAAATGATGGTGTAAATGTAGGGTTTATGGCTAGCAAAAGATAATACAGTTGCGTAATTATACTATAGCCACAGGCTATTAAGTTTTGTTATTTGCATAGCTTTTACGCATAGTGTTGTGCTTTTTGCTGGCGCAATGCTTTAAGCGTCGGGAGCATTTGCCGTAGGCGCAAGAAAATGTACCTGATAATACTGCGCTATTAGGCTAGCAAAAAGGGCTACCGCATTGCCATTCCAATGAGTGTCTGTGGCATAGTAGTAATTATTGGGTGTGGATGACATTGCGCCTAAAACATCGAGGTATGGTAGCTGCTGCTGCTGCATGAGGGCTTGTATAGCGGGTATCTGCGACTGTCCGTAAAGGCTTGGGTAAAGGCTTTCTTTGTCGGGGGCTATGGCAAAAACAATGGCTATGCCGCGTGTAGCAAGTGCCTTTTGTATATATCGCATGTTTTGAACCAGACTTTGGGGCTGTGCGTAGTGGCTCAGCTTGTTGCGAAGAAACCAAATGTCTTGACCGCCCACAGATTTTACAGCACCATAGGGCTTATCGCTAGGCTTGCGCCAAAGGTGGCTCGCGGAGAGCTGTGCAAAGTTGGGGCCCCACACTAGGTCGGCGTAGGCATAATGATAAGGGACGGTGTGGTAGCTATGTAGTTGCAATTGTTTGGCAGCTTTGGCTAGGTGGCTGCTCAGGGCACGTTCTACCATTTCTAAAACTATGAGTTTTGGTTTTTGGGTAAAATAGCTATCGGCCAATTGGTTGTACACCGCAAAACCGCAGCAGCCATTGGCACCTATATTGTAGCTAATGTTGGCACCCAATGCTGCATTTACCAATGCTTGCAAGCCCTTGCTAGTGGGCAAGTGGGGGTCGTCGGCAAAGCTATCGCCTATGAGTAGTATGGCGGGTTGGGTATTGGCTGTTTGGTTGCTAAAACCAAAAGCGTCGTAGCTGCGCAATATACCTTGGGGCAGGTTTAGCGAGTCGTGCCCAAGGTCTGTACGGGTGCAGATGTACATGGTGGTATCGCACCTGCCTTCATAATGATTGGCGGTATAATAAGCTGCTCGTTGGTTTTGGGTATAGCTTATGGGGTCGTGGGCACGCAGGCGCAGCAAGCCCATAGCCAGATTGGTGACACTAATCAGTAGCAAGAAAACAAGTATTGGGGCAAGGAAGGTTTTCATATAGCGCTAGAATTGGAAGTAAATAAAATCGATAGCCTCTTTGCTGGTAAATAATTGCAGGTAAGTAAGTGTTATCATTGCCAATGCAAAATACACAGCATACCTAATGGCTTTGTTGTTTATGGTGCGCAGCTCGCGCTCATCGCGCCTTAGCCACCAGTCTATAAGCACCAACGGCAAGATGTACAACATAGCAGAAGCACCATAGGGAATTTGCAGCAATTGGCTAGGCTGTGCCCAAAAGCTAGTAGCCATATGGCAGAGGTATTTTAAAGCCGTGCCTATATCTGCCGCACGAAAAAACACCCAAGCCAAGGATACAAACAAGAAGGTGGCTGTCATTTGCAACAGTTCTTTGATGGTGGGCCAAAGACGGTCTTGCGCCACCACGGTATGGGCAAATGACTTGGGGCTGCCAAGCAACAACAAGGGCAAGAAGCCGCAAGCATGTATAAAGCCCCAAACAATAAAAGTAGTGTTGGCACCGTGCCAAAAACCACTTACCAAAAAGATAATAACTGTGTTGCGGATGGTAATAGCCAAACCCCTTCGCGAGCCGCCAAGCGGTATGTACAAATAATCTCGAAACCAAGACGAGAGCGAAATATGCCACCTGTGCCAAAACTCGGCAAGGTTGCGCGAGAAATATGGAAACCTGAAATTGCTCAGCAGCTCGAAACCGAAAAGCTTGGCAGTGCCAATAGCGATGTCGGTGTAGCCACTAAAATCGGCATAGATTTGAAAACTAAAAGCCAGCATGCCCAACAACAGCGCAAAGCCATTGTGCTCGGGGTATCTTTCAAAAATCTCATTGACTGTGAGGGCAAGACTATCTGCTATGACCACTTTCTTAAACATACCCCAAAGCATAAGCCGCAAGCCCGCCTGTAGCTGCGGCACATGCAGCTTGCGTGGGCGCTGCACCTGCGGTAGCAAGTGGTGCGCACGCTCTATAGGGCCTGCCACCAACAATGGAACGAAGCTGACAAACACGGCATAATCTACAAAATGGCGCACCGGTTTTTGGCTGCCACGGTATATGTCTATAACATAAGACATGCCGTGAAACGTGTAAAAAGAAATACCGATAGGCAACACCCACTGCAATAATTGTGGGCTATACCCTATGCCCACTAGGGCTAGCAACTGCTGCATTTCCAAAACAAAAAAGTCGTGGTACTTAAATACGGCCAAAATGCCCAAGTTACAGATAATGCTCATCCATAAAAAGAAGCGTGCCCTAGCCTTATTGCTAGCCGCCACGCCAAAAGCAAAACCATAATCGATGAGGGTACTGAGCATGAGCAGGGCCATAAAACGCCAACTCCAAAACCCGTAAAAAGTATAGCTAGCCAGCAGTATCAGGCCGTTTTGCCATTGAAGCCTTTTGGCTAGCAAGCCCCAATACAACAAGAATACAATGGGAAGAAAAACAAGAAATTCTACGGAATTGAACAGCAAGAAAATTGGTTTTATGACAAAGAAAGCAATACTAAACAGCCCAATAATTGTTGCCATTATTGGCTGCACCAACTATTAAAATCTATTACGAAGGTCTAAAAAAATAAAACAAAGCCAACAAATTATTTGGGCGTGGCAGCGCTATCAGTTAGGCTTTTGTGGCTGCTACTTTTAGCGCTCATGTTCACGGTCTTGGGCACAGCTATTAGCCATCCCGAACCACCCGCAAGGTCATTTCTAGCAGAAACAGGCTTGCTAAACTCCTAGCAAGGTCATTTCTAACAGAAATAATCTTGCTAAAGTCTTCACTACCCGTTTTGCAGCACTTGCTGCGATGTAGCTATTGCAGCGCTTGATGCCACAAGAATAGTAAGGCTTTAGTGTATTGTAGGGTACTTTTTTCTTTCCAGAATAACTAAAACAAATGCTTTGCAAGGCTTATATTTGTGCCTACCTATCAAAACAAAGCCATTATGAAAACCCTTTTATCTACCCTGCTCACTACCTTTTTCTTTAGTGTTATTTTATCCCTACCGCTTACTAGCATTGCCCAGGGCGAAAACAATATTTGGGCTTTTGGGGATAGTCTTGGATTGGATTTTAATAGTGGTTCGCCTGTACCTATAGCCACAAGTATACAATCTAGAGAGTCAGCAGGCACCGCGTGTAATGCCGCTGGGCAGTTACTGTTTTATATAGGTGTTACCGAGCTTACCTATATGCCCAATAGTATTTTGGACAGAACAAATCAAATAATGCCCAATGGGGGCAATATTTTGGGCAACTTTGGTAGCTCGGCTGTAAATGGTATTTGTATCGTCCCATTTATCAATGATACCAACCTATACTACGTTTTTGTATTATCTGCCGACGAGGAACGCCAAAGGGGGCTACAAACGTATTTGAGGTATTCGGTGGTAGATATGAGACTAAATGGGGGCTTGGGCGATGTAGATGTTGCACGAAAAAACATCATCATTGATAGCTTTACCTCCGAGCAAATGAGGATTACCAAAGGACTGAACTGCGAGCTTTGGCTTATTGCCACCCACAACGATACTTTGATTTTTGACGCTTTCAAGATAACTGCAGATGGAATTGACAATAAACCAGTTACTACAGGTTTACCATCTGCAAAATCATTAAATCTTACAATATGTGACTTCGACATTTCACCAGATGGTAGTCAAGTTGTATATCATCAAATAGGTCCTTCGCCAAAACTAATCCTCTACGACTTCAATAAAACAGACGGAACAATTACCAATCCGCAAATATTAGATACAGGAATGTCTGGCGTTTGTCGTGTAAAATTTTCACCCAATGGAAGCAAATTATACCTAACAACAGACATTGAGGTACTACAATATGATTATTCCCAATACCCGTCTATTCCGGATATTGTAGCATCAAAAACGTCGATATGGAACAAGTCTGTGGGGGCTTTCAGAACTGGTCCCGACAAAAAAATGTATGCCCTGACCCCGACTATACCATCCATTACCCAAAAAGTCATTTGCATAAATAAGCCAGAGGCTGCTGGTTCTTCTTGCGATATTACTCAAATAATAGATTTAAACAAAAGCCAACAATCCAACAATTTCGGATTACCCATCATCACACTAGCAGCCGCTACCAGCACCTCGTCTCGCACAGACACCACCATTTGCCAAGCCTCACAAGCTACCCTTTCGGCTACAATTGGCTACAATAGCTATACTTGGAGCAATGGTTCTGTAGGTGAAACATTACAGGTTTCACAAGACGGCACTTATTGGGTGCAGATGCAACGCGAGTGTAGCAGTCATACCGATACTTTTGTTGTTCGCTTTGTCAATATCCCAACAATCTTAAAACCCACAGACAGCATTTGCAACAACAGCGAAATACTACTAGATGCCACTACAGCACTAGCCAGCTACCTGTGGCAAGATGCTAGTACGGCAGCCACTTACACAGCATCCAAAGAGGGTAATTATACTGTAGTTATAAAAGTAGGTCCTTGCCAAAGCACACAAACCACTACCATCAGCAACAAAAGCTTTTCGATAGACCTTGGCGAAGACAAAAAACTTTGTGACGGCGAATCTGTATTGCTAAAAGTAGATGCCGCATTTGATGCAATGGCTTGGAACGACGGTTCTACAGCCGATACCTTAGTGGTAAATAATAGTGGGCAATATGCGGTAATGGTGCAAAAAGGTATTTGCATAGCAAAGGATTCTGTACAAATAGATTTTGTAGGTTGTAGCAATTGTATTGCTTTCCCTAATGCCTTTACGCCCAACAACGACAACAAGAATGACTACTACCGCCCGATATTAAATTGTAATGTGCTTAGTTATTCTTTCAAGGTTTATAACCGCTATGGCCAAGAGGTTTTTGCCAGCAAAAACCCTGCTGATAAGTGGGATGGCAGCTTCAAGGGCCAGCCTTTGGGCTTGGGTGTGTATTACTATTTTGTGAAAGTGCAATATGACTACCCTAATGCCCAAGAAGAATTATATAAGGGCGACATAGCACTTGTGCGCTAGCAACTAAGTGTGGCTTTGGGGCTAGGCCTAATGCTTGGTGCTACGCGGCCGGCAAAGCCCAAAGCAAAAGATAAAAGCTGACGGTGCGACGCCTATACAGCCCCTAGAAAGCTACCAAGATGACCTCCCAAAAAAATAAAAATTATTGGCCTATGGGCAAAACAAATGCCCCTGATGTAGGGGCATTTGGGCTAATGTTTGCTGGGCGGGCTAGCGGCCGTCGCCATCTAGTAGGTTGCCAAGGCTGCCTAGTATGCTACCCTCTTCTTTGCGTTTGTAAGTGCCGTATGCCAGTATTCTACCAGCCAACCGACTGATGGGTAAAGTTTGAATCCAAACCTTTCCTGGGCCGCGCAATGTTGCAAAGAAAACGCCTTCGCCACCAAATAAAGTATTCTTGATACCACCTACAAATTGGATGTCGTATTGTATGGTTTGGGTAAATGCAACGATACAACCAGTATCAATTTTCAACACCTCACCGGGCATCAATTCGCGCTCCAACACGTGTCCACCTGCATGTACAAAGGCCATTCCATCGCCTTCTAATTTTTGCATTATAAAGCCCTCGCCGCCAAAAAGGCCGGTGCCTAGTTTGCGCTGAAACTCGATACCAATAGAAACGCCTTTGGCTGCGCAAAGGAAACTATCTTTTTGGCAAGTAATACGACCACCGAGGCGCTTCAAATCTAAAGCTATAATTTTACCGGGATAAGGAGAAGCAAAAGAGACGTGCTTTTTGCCTTGGGCCATATTGGTATAGGTGGTCATAAATAGGCTTTCGCCCGTGAGTACGCGCTTGCCCGCACTAAGTATTTTTCCAAAGAAATTGGTGTTGGGGCCCGAGTTGCTGCCATCGCCAAAGATGGTAGACATTTGGATGCCGTCGTCCATCATCATAAAAGAGCCGGCCTCGGCAACCGCCGTTTCGTTGGGGTCTAGCTCTATTTCTACGTATTGCATCTCCTCGCCGATGATGCGGTAGTCTATTTCGTGGTTGTTCATTGTGTGAATGTTTTTCTGTTAGGGTACAAATATACAAAGCAGCCTAGTATGTAGGCTGCTTTGGGGGTAAAGTTTCGGTGAAAAATCAGGGAGTGAAATTAATATTGATTAAATATTCAAGCGGAAATTTAACCTGTAGTTTTTTATTCGTCAAACCAAAAATTTGCCAATATTTTGTAGGTTTTAAAATAGTAGAATATTTTCCTGTAATACAAGTAATTGGTAGGTCAAACCCTTCAACAACATTTACCCAGCGGAATGAATAGACACTTCCCTTTTGCTTAACTTCCAATTCGGGTATCATAGTTGTGCGTAAATATTGCTCGAAAATGGGTTGCAATGCTAGGCCAGAATAGCCAATGATAAAGTCTTCCATTTGCTTGGTGGTGATTTGCTTGTGGTAAAAAGTATCATTCATTTTGTGCAGCATAGCACGGAATTTTTCATCATCGTTCATCAAGAGACGAATGGTATGCACTAAGGCACTACCCTTGTCGTATTTGTCGCCGCTGCCTGCATCGTTTACGCCATAATTGCCGATTACAGGTCGGTCGTTGGATATGTTTTTCCACTCGCCACGGGTGTATTCGAAAGCTTTTTCTTTACCAAACCAATACTCAGCAAACAGTGTTTCGGAGTAAGTGGTAAAGCCTTCGTGTATCCAATTGTCGGCAATATCGGCGGCTGTGATGCTGTTGCCAAACCATTCGTGGCCGCTCTCGTGTACAATAATGAAATCAAATAATAGCCCCACACCTGTGCCGCTGCGGTCTTTGCCACGGTAACCGTTTTGGTAGTTGTTGCCATAAGCAATGGCACTTTGATGCTCCATTCCTAGGAAAGGTGCTTCCACAATTTTGTAACCATCTTCGTAAAAAGGATAAGGCC
>JADLEN010000023.1 GCA_020846105.1 Chitinophagaceae bacterium
AGTGGCAGCGCCAGCCAATAGGTGGTGCAGGACCTTTTGTATGGGAGAATGTAGTAGGAGCAACAGATACCGTATTGAGTGCCGATACTTTAGTAGGTTATGCATATCGTTTTGCGGTTGTTTGTAGCAATACCAATGACAGCATATTCAGTGCATCATTTTTAATACCACAATTGCCACCTCACCCAGCGGTGTCTATCAATCCAAGCACTACACCGGTTACCTATTGCTTAGGCGATAGCGTTAAGTTTAGCGCTACCTTCTTTACAGGCGCGGTTTATGATTGGATGTTGGATAGTGTAGTGATACCAGGATGGAAATTTAATGACATCGGAGCTACCGAGCCCGGCGTTTATATGGTACGTGTAAGTTCAGCCTTGTCGCCTTGTCCAGGCTGGAGCAACAAAGTAACCCTAATCGTAAATGACCCAGGTTATAGCGTGAGCATCACCAAGCCGTCTGATAGTATAATCTGTGCAGGTAACTCAATGACCCTAACAGCTTCGGGTAGCAAAGGCGGTCTTACTTACCAATGGCGCAAAAACAATGTAGATATTGCAGGTGCAACCTCAGCAAGCTACGTAGTGACCACAGGCGGCTACTACCGCGTGATGGCCTTTGATGGTACCTCTACCTGCCAAGCAGCATCACGTAATATCAACATCATAGTGAAGCCCAACCCACCCGCAGTGCTCAGCCTCCCTGGCGGAACAGCCACAGCCTGTGAAAACGAAGGCGTACAATTGAATGCGAACACAGGAGGCTTTAGCTACGAGTGGACGCGCGGCGGTAGTACTATCTTTGGATGGACAGACAGTAGCCAAGTGATCAAGAACAGCGGAACCTATGCCGTGAAAGTGCGTAGTGTAGATGGTTGTGTGAGTGTATCGTCAAGCGTTACGGTCAACATCTTGCCATCGCCTACACCTGTGATTACAAGGTCAGGGTTAGTTTTGAGCACAACAGGATTATACACAAGCTACCAATGGGTACGCAATGGTGTAGATATTGCAGGAGAGATAGCCACGAATCATAACCTTTCGAAGAACGGAATATTCCAAATCCGTGTAAAAGATGGTAATGGATGCGAAGGATTATCCAACCCGATATCGATAATGGAGCAAGGCTTGACAATCAACAATACAGCCTTAATCACAGAGCAGTTGAAAATCTATCCAAACCCTACGTCATCTGTGGTTTATATCCAAAGCCCAGTGGCGGTACAAGTAAGCGTTAAAGATGTTACCGGCAAAACAATCTACGAAGCCCGTGAGACGAAGGAGATAGACCTAAGCAAATATGCAGACGGCATCTACTTGTTCACAATCAGCGACAAAGATGGTGTGGAGCTTATCAAACAACAACGTGTTACTAAGTTCTCTGAAAAATAAGAACGAATATTATGGATTACAAAACAGCAGCATCGTCCTAACGATGCTGTTGTTTTTTTATAAAGAAATATTTTTGACGCTACACAAAAAAAATATTAAATCTTTGAAATACTTCATTACCTTTGCAATCCCAAAAACGTGCTCGGCTATTCTTTGCATTAATTCCGATAAGAATATCCGCAGTTGCTGCCGAGTAGTGAGGGATTATTTTTTAACAACATAAATATTTTATGGCAACAGACAATTTACAGAGCTATGAGCTTATGTTAATTTTCACGCCCGTTTTGGCTGAAGATGACTTTAAAGCTGCTCAAAAAAAGTTTTCGGACTTAATTAAAGAACACGGAGGTGTTATTACACACGCAAACCCTTGGGGTCTTCGTTCATTGGCTTACCCAATCCAAAAAAAGACTACTGGCCTTTATGTGGTATTGGAATTTGATGCACCAACAGAACTAATCGCAAAAGTAGAGCTTCAGCTCAACCGTGATGAAAATGTAATGCGCCATATGGTCAACAAATTGGACAAGCACGCCGTAGCTTACAACCTCAGAAAACGTAACAAAAATACTGAGGAAGTAGTAGCTTCTTAATTAATCCTAAAAACAATTTTTAAAAATGGCTAAGCAAAACGATATTAAATATCTTACTTCTACAAGAGTAGAGAAGCGCCCAAAAAAATATTGCCGCTTCAAAAAACTCTGTATTAAGTACATCGATTACAAAGACGCAGAGTTTTTGAAAAAATTTGTAAATGACCAAGGCAAAATGTTGCCACGTCGTATTACAGGCAACTCACTTAAGTTTCAGCGCAAAGTAGCGCATGCTGTTAAAAAGGCGCGTCAAATGGCGCTATTGCCTTATGTTACTGACCTTTTAAAATAAGAAATTGAAATGCAAATCATACTTATAAAAGACGTAGATAATTTGGGCGGCGCAAACGAACTAGTAGAAGTTCGCCCAGGAAACGCACGCAACTTTTTGATACCTCAAAAATTTGCTATTGAAGCGAGCAGCAGCAACCTTAAAGTGCTGAACGAGCGTCGCAAACAAATTGAAAAGAAAGAAGCAAAACTATTGGCCGAAATCGCTAAAGTAACTGCTGCACTTACTGCATCGCCTATAAAGCTTGGTGCTAAAATTGGTGTTAGTGGTAAAATATTTGGTTCGGTTACTGCCATCCAATTGACACGCGCTATCCGCGAGCAAAAAGGATACGAAATCGATCGCCGTCGTGTAAGCATCTTAGACGAAGTGAAAGAAGCAGGAACTTACAAAGCTCAGATAGACTTTGGTAAAGACAATATCGTAGAGTTAGAGTTTGAAGTAGTAGGCGAATAATATCTTTGCCCTCAAAATTAAAGGCTCTTTTGTACTTAATTACAAAAGAGCCTTTTTGTTTTATCCCACATTGGCATTCAATGAGAAATTGCCTATTTTTGAAACATTAAATTTTACTAATGATGCAAAATAGAATAATTGTATTCGCATTGTGTTTTGTGGCGAATATTTTGTTCTCGGCATATGCAAATGCTCAGGGACTAACGGTAGACCAGTCTGCACCTATCAAAAACTTAAAGGTAATAAGCGAAGAGAGTGACGGTAAAGGAAAGATTATACGCACAATTCAATACTCTAGAGGCAACATAAGGGTTACGGAAACCATATTTATGACCCAAGCCCCAAAGATAGGTGGCCTCAACTCGCCAATACGCTCCGATACAATGCGCAAAAACCTTGTAGAAATAGTGGTAAGCAAATCGCAATACAGGGTAGCTCTATATTATCGCAAAAAACTTATTCGCTCCTACAAAGCAGTTTTTGGCCCCAACCCTAGCCTCAACAAAATAATGGAAGGTGATAGGAATACACCAGAAGGCAAGTTTACTATCACCAGCAAAAATCCCGCTTCGCAATACAACAAATTTATGCTTATCAGCTACCCAAACGACTCGGCCTACTACCGTTTCAATAAGCTTAAAGCTGCTGGTAAAATACCCAATACAGCACGCATTGGCGGCTCTGTGGGTATCCATGGTATTTGGAAAGGCGGCGATGATATGATAGAAATGGGCGTGGGCTGGACAGACGGCTGTGTAGCACTCAAAAACCAAGATGTCGAAGAGTTATTTTCGCTCGTAGGCATTGGTACACAAGTGCATATACGCAAGTAATGGGCAAAGCCCCAAAACACAATTAATATCACAACAATGGAAGAAACTAAAAGACAAAAACAAGTCGGCAAGCTAATACAAGCCGAGTTGAGTGAAATATTTCAAAAAACAGGTATCAATATGACCCAAGGTGGCATGCTGTCTGTGGCCAAAGTAGCCATGACACCCGACCTTATCGAGGCAAGGGTTTACCTTTCGCTTTTTCAGATACCCGATGGCCAAGCAGTGCTAGCACACCTCAAAGACCGCAATTGGGAGTATCGCAAAATGCTCGGAGAGCGCCTGCGTCACCAGCTACGTCGCGTGCCATACATAGCTTTTTTTATAGACGATACGCTCGATTACGTTTTCAAGATGGAAGAAGTTTTTAAAAAACTAGATGCCGAAAAAAACAAACCCGAGCCCAACACCAATACCGACAACCAAGCTTAGCGCAGCAACTATGAGCATCCGCTTGATAGCCACCATAGCCCTGCGCTACCTTCGCGGCAAAGGCTCGGCCAATGCAGTGCCGGTACTCTCGCGTATCAGCATAGCAGCCATAGCTGTGAGCAG
Organism: Chitinophagaceae bacterium; assembly: GCA_020846105.1. Classification (GTDB taxonomy): domain Bacteria; phylum Bacteroidota; class Bacteroidia; order Chitinophagales; family Chitinophagaceae; genus Rurimicrobium. The sequence continues at coordinate 4,121 of JADLEN010000023.1, forward strand.
CTGTGCCATGATTATCCTTTTCTCGGTATTCAATGGTTTCGAGCTGCTTATCAATGACCTCTACAAATCTTTTTACCCCGAGCTACAAATAAGCGCTACGCAAGGCAAATTTTTCGACCCACGTAGCAAAGTGCTACCTGCCCTTGCGCAGGAGTCTAGCATATTAGTCTATAGCCAAGTATTAGAAGACAATGTGCTTGTCAACACCTCCGAAGGCGACTATCTACCCGTCACTATCCGTGGGGTAGATGCCCAATATTTCGCCGTCAACCAGCTAGGGCCATACATTACCAAGGGCAACGACACCCTCATGAGCCAGCCCGATATCTCTACTGCCATCATAGGTCAGCAGATAGCCGCACAGCTAGGTATCGATGTGGACAATGTTTTTGCCCGTATGAAAGTCTTTTACCCCAACACCCAATACGATGCCGGTAGTCTGGCCCCTACCAATGCCTTTCGCTCTATGATTGTGAAGCCCGACGGTAGCTTTGCCGTGCAAGAAGAGTTTGATAGCAAATACATTTTATCGCCCATAGCCAACGTGCAAGCCCTGCTAGGGCAGCCGGGCCTAGTATCGGCCATAGCCATAAGGCTGCAAGATGGTGCCAGCATACCCAAGCTAGCCGAAAAACTATCCGCCAGCCTAGGCCCAAGCTACACTATAGCCAGCCGCTACCAGCAAAACAAAACTGTGTATATGGTAATGCGCTCTGAGCGCTGGGCAGGCTATGCCATACTCCTATTTGTACTACTCATAGCCTCTTTCAATATGGTGAGTGCCCTAAGCCTACTGGTACTCGAAAAACAAAAAGACATGGGCATACTACGTGCTATGGGAATGACAGCCCGCAACCAAGCCTATATTTTACTAGCCGAGGGCTTACTTTGGGGCCTTACAGGCGGTATCATAGGCCTAGCCATAGGCAGCACGCTTTGCTGGGCACAATCACATTTTGGCCTTGTAAAGATTCAAGGTGCTTTTATCATAGACGCCTACCCTGTAGCCCTACATTGGGCCGACGCGCTAATAGTATTAGCAACTGTAGCTAGCGTAGGCCTACTAGCCGCTTTGTACCCCGCTAGCAAAGTGGCAAAGCAAAATTTGCAGCAGCTCACGGGCAACAAATAGCTTTTGTTTTTTTGGCACATTGCCCTTACATTTGCGCTCTTCAATCCTCAAGCGGCGGTGGCGAAACTGGTAGACGCACTAC
>JADLEN010000024.1 GCA_020846105.1 Chitinophagaceae bacterium
CAAAGTATAGATGAGATATTGCTACTTCAAAAATTTGAATCAATTTCGATTTATCCAATTGCTTTTGCAATACTTTTCAAAACACAGTAGATGCAAAATGCGTACAAATAAACTAAATTTACCGAGCCATAGCCCATAACGGGCTATGGCTTTTAAAAACAAAAATTATGAAAAAACTGATGGTAATGATAGCAATATTTATGTGTTGCAATACACTAAATAGCTATGGAAAAATAAGGTATTCATATTTTTCTTATGTCAATACCCTTAATGATTATGCGCTATATTTAGAATCTGGGTTTTCTTTTGGCTCACCGGGTACTTGCCCACGGGTAGAGTGGTGGGAGGCGAAACAATCTAATGATACCATCTTTATTTTAGCCTATTATCATGTTAAAGGTTTTTGGCCTGCAATGGGCTGCGTAAACCTAGATACTATCAACTATACTAATACCTTTAGCGGTATCAATTACATCAATATGTCTTCTAATGAAATAAAAGGTTTCAGCCCTGGCGATACTATTTTTAATGAGTACGATACCACCTTTGACCTAGCGGCTACAAGTATAAAGCAGGCAGTTACCGCTACCACACAGCTAAGTGTGTACCCCAACCCTGCAAGCACTGCTATTAGCTTACCATTAGCTGCCAATGAATTAATCGTTTATAACACCTATGGGCAAGTGGTGCTACTAGCGCATAATACAAAAGCCCAACAGCAAATAGATGTAGCACAGCTAAGAAATGGCTTGTATTTTGTAGCGGTCTATGATAAGGAAAAGAATAAAGTTGGTGTAGCTAAATTCTACAAAGAATAACCCTATTCTTTTTCTTTCAAAAAAAAACCAACAAAAATCAAAGACCAGGCCCCACGGCGTGGTCTTTTTTTGCCTACACCCAAAAAAACCTTGAGAAAACAAGCTTCAAAGCCTCAAATCAGCCCAAGCTCCTCATTGTAGCGACTAGTTTTAACATACAAACAACTAGTTTTAACATACAAACTATCAACTTTAACATACAAGCGGATAGCTTTAACATACAAGCGACTTGCAAAAGTATACATCCGACCAACTTTAACATACAAGCGACTTGCAAAAGCATACATCCGACCAACTTTTACATACAAGCGACCTGCAAAAGCATACATCTGACAAACTTTTACATGCAAATGCCCACCTATAGCTTAATGGTAGCAGCAACCAAAGCCCCACCTGCGCCAGATAGAGGCGGCACGTAGTAGAGCCGATAGCTGGAGACCCAAAGCCCAACGAAAGAAGCAGAAGCTTAATCGCCCAAAAGAAAATAAAGTAGGCTCCAAAACAACGGGCATACTTTTAGATTTTAAAAAATACAATCAAAGAAGTATTGAGAAATTTTATCCGATTTTTCGATTTATCCAATTACTTTTGCGCTGCTTTCCATCGTCAATATCAAAGCCTTGCAACAAGAATCACTTAATACAAAATCCACCTCATTTTTTTTAGTCGAAAAACTAAAAGACTATGCCCAACTACTCAAGCCTAATTTGAGTATGATGGTCGTTTTCTCAAGTGTTATCGGCTATTTAATGGTCCCAACGGTTTCATTCGATATAAAAATGGTACTGTTATTATATATTGGTGGCTTGTTAGTAACAGGTGGCGCTAATACTATAAATCAAATTTTAGAGCACGAAGGTGACAAGCAAATGAAAAGGACTATGTTTCGCCCAATTCCTGATGGCCGAATGTCTAAAACCGAGGCTTGGATAATAGCTATAATAGCAGGGCTAAGTGGGGCTTTTTTATTGGGTTTTTACTTCAATGTGTTAACAGGTGTTTTGAGTTTTATTTCAATGCTACTTTATGCTTTTGCATACACGCCTATGAAACGGATACATCCAATAGCGGTTTTTATTGGTGCTATACCAGGCGCACTACCCCCGTTATTGGGTTGGGTTGCAGGGTCTAATGAACTGTTTTCTAGTTTAGCAGTGGGTGGATGGGTATTGTTCTTGTTTCAATTTTTTTGGCAGTTTCCGCACTATTGGGCTATTGGTTGGGTTGGTTATGACGAATACCAAAAAGCCGGAATTAGTATGTTGCCTTCACAAGAACGAGAATCAAGATTCACCGGATTACAATGTATGTTTTATAGCGTAGTACTTATACCTATGGCAGTGATACCTCGCTTTATGAATATGTGTAGCAATTGGGGTATGTGGCTTATGATACTTGGTGGTGTAATGTATTTTGCTGCGTCGGTTAATTTTTATCGAAAAAATGATTTTAAATCTGCCAAGCAAGTGATGTATGTCAGTTTTATATACTTACCTCTTGTATTATTAGCATTATATTTTACTAAAATTTAAAAAAATCATGAGTACTGTTTCAAGAAAAAGGATTCACCCTCAAATGTTTGCAATGTATATTGCCATGGCCAGTATTGCTATGATGTTTGCAGGGCTTACAAGTGCCTATATTGTACGAAAATCCCAACCAAATTGGCGCGTATTTGAATTGCCAAGCATTTTTTGGGTTTCTACTTTAGTGATTGTATTTAGCAGTATCACTATTGCTATTGCATTACGAAAAGCGAAGGCTGGAAACTTAAAATCAGCGAAAGGTTTAATGCTAATTACTTTGATATTAGGTGTTGTGTTTGGGTTACTGCAGTATTTTGGCTTTAACGAACTTTACAATTTGCCACAGCCTGTAAAAGTAGAAGGTAATCCAAGTGAATCATTTTTATTTATTATTTGGGGCTTGCATTTATTGCATATAATTGGTGGTTTATTTGCGCTGCTATTTGTTTATGTCCGTTCTTTTAAAAAAAATATTAAAGAATACAATCCTACAGGATTGGCTATTGTGGCCAATTACTGGCACTTCGTAGATGTATTGTGGATTTATCTTTTCCTGTTTTTTATGTTTGGGTAAATTAAAAAAAAAGACATTTGCATGACTGAGAAAACCGTATTATTTTTGCCCTTAACTACCTAAAATTATTTTTTCAATTTTATAACAAATTATGTCACAAAGCGCTACAGCACCCACTACCAATGCATTCGGTGGTAATCGTTCTCCATTTAATGTGAGTTACGGAAAAATCATGATGTGGTTTTTCCTTCTATCAGATGCATTTACTTTTAGTGCCTTCCTTATTTCTTACGGTACTACTCGTTTTTTCTCAGCCGTATGGCCCGATTCTAATTTTGTGTTTCACTCTTTCCCGTTTATGGGTGATGCAAATTTGCCATTAATGTTTGTGAGTTTAATGACCTTTATACTTATTCTTTCATCTGTAACTATGGTTTTGGCAGTACA
>JADLEN010000025.1 GCA_020846105.1 Chitinophagaceae bacterium
AAAAAAATATTGCCAAACTATTGCAAGACAATAAAATTTTTATGTACTTTGGGTTCGATTTTAGAAAAACGTACAACAATTATGAAAAAAACTTTCATCCTCCTTACTACTGTTTTAGCATCTGTATTTGCTACTGAAACTAAAGCTCAAGACGCAGAAAAAGAAATAGTTAAAGTATATCGTTGGTATAGCCCAATTGATGCAAACTACCGTACTGTAGCCGAAGGCGAAGTCCAAGATGGCCAAATGCTTAACTGGCACTACAAAGACAAGACTTTGATGTTCTTTGCGTATCGTAACCCTGCTGCAGACCGCGTAGCTGTTAATAGCTGGTACAACCCTACCACTAAAGACTACACTAGCATTGCAGAAGATGAATTTACCGACGATCAAATGTTGAAAATGGGCTACACCGAAAAGCACGTTCAATATTACGCGCCTACTCGCCGCTCTGCCAACCAAGTAGCAGTATATCGTTGGTTTGTAAATAAGCGCAAAGACTGGGTTACTATCCCTGAAGAAGGTGATACAGACGCATACTACAAAAAAGGCTACCGTCATAAAACATTCCAATATTATGGCATCAGCCGTGGTAGCGATGTAATGATTTACAACCAACTTTAATCCTACTTCACAACATATTATTTAACCCACTTTTTAATAAAAAAAGAGATTGTCCTAATAGACAATCTCTTTTTTTATACGTAAAATTTTTGTTCGAATACGTTACAGCACTTGCACAATCAAAAACTTCAAATATTGCGTAGTAGGTACGTGCCACAGTATTGGGTGGTCGGACGATTGGGTTTGCCAAGTCACCTGACGTATCTTGCGTTTGGCATCTTTTGCCGCATCGGCTACTGTGCGCAAAAACACATCAGGGCTCACCAAGTTGGTACAAGATGCTGTTACCAAAAAGCCACCTGGTTTCACTAGCTTCATACCTCGCAAGTTTATTTCTTTGTAGCCCGCTATCGCCTTGTCTATATTTGCTCTGCTCTTTGTAAATGCTGGTGGGTCTAGCATTACCACGTCATATTTCCGGCCTTCTTTTACCCAGTTTTTTAGCGCATCAAAAGCATTTACCGACTCGAATTTGCAAATATCTTCGTACCCATTCAACAACGCATTTCTACGCGCCGTATCCACTGCAGTATCCGATATATCCAAGCCCAACACCGATTTGGCACCATACCGCGCCGCGTGCATAGAAAAAGTGCCCGTGTAGCAAAACGCCTCTAGCACATCTGCATCTTGGCATATATGCTGTATTGCGCGGCGGTTGTCTTGCTGGTCTAAGAAATAACCCGTTTTTTGCCCATTTTCTATATCCACATGAAACTTCAGCCCATTCTCGTTGAGGATAATGTTAGTATCAAAGGGCGCAGATAGAAAGCCTTTTATCTGCTCCATACCCTCTAGCTCGCGCACCGGCACATCATTACGCTCGTAGATGCCTTTTGGGGCAAATATTTCTGTCAAAGCCTTTACAATAGCTCCTTTCCAGCGCTCAATACCCAATGCCAGTGTTTGTATCACCAGATAGTCGTTAAATTTGTCTATCACCAAGGCAGGCAAACCATCGGCCTCGCCAAAAATCAGCCTACAATTCTCAACATACCCTATTTGCTGCCTATAAGCCCAAGCCTCGGCAATGCGCCGATGAAAAAACTGCTCGTCCACCTGCTCATTTTTATCGCGGGTCAGCAGGCGTATCCGTATCTGCGACGCGGGATTCACATAGCCCTTGCCCACAAACGAGCCGCCGTAAGAGTACACATCCACCAAGTCGCCCGGCTCATAATCGCCATCGCTGTCGCCCAGCTCAGTTGCAAATATCCAGGGGTGCCCTAGTAGTATTCTATCACCTCTTTTTTTGCGCAGAAAAAATTTTGCCATAAGACCCCAAAGATAGCCATTACAGCCAAAGCCAAGCCGCAAAAACTGCCGAATACGCTAAAAAAAATACAGCAAGCCAATATGGGCACGCACCCATTGCCGCTAATGTTGTGCTTTAGAGCTGTACACGCATATTCCAAAACACAAAGCTCCAAATGTCGGCAGCCTCGTCTATAAGTTTTGACGTTGGCTTGCCTGCGCCGTGCCCTGCTTTGCTATCGATACGGATGAGGCTAGGCCTAGGGCAATGATTGAACATCTGTAGGGTAGCTGCAAACTTGAAGGAGTGAGCTGGCACCACACGATCGTCGTGGTCGGCAGTGGTGATGAGTGTGGCAGGGTAACAAACTTCTTTTTTGACATTGTGCAATGGCGAATATTTGATTAGATAATCGAATTGCTCGGCCTTGTCGCTACTGCCATATTCTACAGCCCAGCCCCAGCCCACTGTAAATTTGTGGTAGCGCAGCATGTCTAGCACGCCCACCTGTGGTATGGCCACACCAAAAAGCTCGGGGCGCTGCACCATACAAGCCGCTACTAGCAAGCCGCCATTGCTGCCACCACGAATGGCTAGGCGCTTGGGGTTGGTATATTTTTCGGCTATAAGAAACTCTGCTGCGGCTATAAAATCGTCAAACACGTTTTGCTTGCTAGCCAACATACCGCCACGGTGCCAATCCTCACCATACTCGCCACCACCGCGTAGGTTGGCCACACAATACACACCACCATTTTCTAGAAATACGGCGTTGGCCACAGAGAATGCAGGGGTAAGGCTGATATTGAAACCGCCATAGCCATAGAGTAATGTAGGGTTGTTGCCATCTAGCTTAATACCTTTTTTGAAAGTGATGAACATGGATACCTCGGCGCCGTCTTTGGAAGGGAAGAATACTTGCTTGGTCTCGTAGTTTTCGGGGTCAAATTTCACTTCAGATTTCTTGTACAGCTCCGACTTGACAGTGGCAATATCGTACCTAA
>JADLEN010000026.1 GCA_020846105.1 Chitinophagaceae bacterium
GAAGGGTTCAGTGCGCTCGTAAAAACGACTCTTCTTTGGATTCTTTTTCACCATACGCGCATTTAGCATTGGCGTAAGTGTAAGTGATACGAATGCCGAAATCAATACCGCACCAGCACTGACCACACCAAATTCTCGGAACAATCGCCCCACAAAACCTTCGAGAAAAATAACGGGCATAAACACCGCTACTAAAGTGATAGAAGTAGAAATTACAGCAAAGAAAATTTCCTTAGAACCCTTGTGAGCAGCCTCTATTGGGTTCATTCCGTCTTCAATTTTTTTATAAATATTTTCGGTTACAACTATACCATCATCTACCACCAAACCTGTTGCCAACACAATAGCCAAGAGTGTGAGTATGTTGATGGAATAGCCCATTATATACATTATGAAAAACGCACCGATGAGCGAGACAGGGATATCTAAAAGTGGACGCAATGCCACCAACCAATCGCGGAAGAACAAGTAAATAATAAGGATTACCAGAACGATAGCGATAGCCAAAGTTTCGATCACTTCTGTTATTGAACTTTGAATAAATAAAGTATTGTCGAGTGCGATATCTACTTTAAAATCCTTCGGCAAATCTTTTTTAATTTGCTCCAAACGGATATAGAATTCTTTTGAAATATCGAGATAGTTGGCGCCTGGCTGTGGTACCAAAGCCAAGCCTATCATAGGTGTGCCCGATTGGCGCAAAATAGTTTCTTCATTTTCTGCACCCAATTTTGCCGTGCCAATATCGCTAAAACGGATAATGCGCGCACCATCATTTTTAATAATTAGGTTGGCAAAATCATCTTCTGTTTTTAATCGCCCAACAGTGTTCAATGTAAGTTCTGTGGAATTGCCTGCAATTTTTCCCGAAGGTAATTCTACATTTTGATTGTCCAATGCAGTACGCACATCTTGCGGTGTAAGGCCAAAAGCTGAAAGTCGAACAGGGTCCATTTCCAAGCGCATCGCATATTTCTTTTGCCCCCAAATTTGCACATAACTCACACCAGTTATGGTTTGTAGTCTTTCTGCAATTACATTTTCAGCAAAATCACTTACCTCTAATTGTGTACGTGTATCCGATTGTAAAGTCAAAGAAAGAATGGCGTCAGAGTTGGCATCAGCTTTCGAAACCGTGGGCAAGGCATCAATATCTTGTGGCAATTGACGCACCGCTTGCGATACTTTGTCACGTACATCATTTGCTGCAGCTTCGAGATTAGCGCTTAAGTTGAACTCTACAGTGATGACGCTTGAACCCTGATTACTTGCAGATGAAATAGTACGCACTCCTTGTACGCCATTAATTGCTTTTTCAAGCGGCTCTGTGATTTGCGACTCTACTACATCGGCATTTGCTCCTGCGTAATTGGTCTTTACTGTGATGATTGGTGGATCGACAGAAGGGAACTCTCGAACGCCCAAAAAGGTAAAACCAATTGCTCCGAACAAGATAATTACAATGTTCATTACAATGGCCAACACAGGGCGATTGATACTGGTGGAGGAAATATTCATTGATTGAAAAGGTCTATTGGTTTATCTTAATAATGTTTACTGCTGCGTCAGGTTTCAACGACATAATGCCCGAAGTGATTACCGTATCGCCAACTTGCAAGCCTGTTTTTATTTCGATTTTGGTATCGTTACGAAGTCCTGTTTCTACCAATATTGGCGTGGCTTTTCCTCCCTTTTTTATAAATACTTGCTTGCCCTTTAGTATAGGAATTACCGCTTCGGTAGGTATCATTATCGAAGAGTCATTTTGCGAAGCAGTCAATTCTATTTTCGCAAAAGCACCCGGAAAAATAGCTGATTTGTCGTTTTTATACACAGCGCGGATAGTGATGTTACGCGTTTGTTCGTCTATTTTAGGTTCGAGTGCAAATACTTCAGCATCAAACTTTTCTTCTTTATTTTCTACCGAAAAACTTATGATGTTACCCACGTTTACTGAGGAAGCATAACGCTCTGGTATTGAAAAGTCAATCTTTAATAAATCTAACTGTTGGATTGTTGCAATTACATCTGCAGTGCTAATGTATCCTCCTTGGCTTATTTGTTTCAAACCTATCTTACCTGTAAAAGGTGCGCGCACTTCTGTTTTGGAAATTTGTGCGCGTGTAAAATCAATATCAGCATTGATGGTTTGCGACTGATTCACCACCATATCATACTCTTCTTGGCTAATGCCACTGATTGCTAAAAGGCCTTTCATTCGGGCCTCACGCTCTTTGCCAAGTTTTAATTGCAGTTGCAATTTTCGCAGTTGTGCCTGCAAATCGGCATCATTAATTTTTGCTAATAGCGCACCTTTTTGAACAAGGCTACCTTCTTTGAAATAAATGGCTACTAATTTTCCTGAAACCTCTGGACGTAGTGCCACCTCTTCATTGGCCATTACCGTGCCCGATGCAAAAAGTTTGTTTTCTGTCTTTTCTGCACGAGCAATAACTGCCGAAACATTTATAGCTTGATTGCCTTTCTTACCACCTTTTTGTCCAGAAGAATCCTCTCCTTTCAAAAAGATTATTTTGATAAGCGCAAGAGCTGCTATAATTCCGATAATGATTATAAGACTTTTGGTTTTCATTTTTTGCGATTCGCTTTTTGGTAGTTGATGTATATTTTTTCGTTGGGCAATGCTTCAAGATTCGAATGCATTGTAGCTATTTGTGCCAATAATACTTTTTGTTCGTCAGCGGGGATGCCTTTCATTGCTGCACTATTCAGCTCTTCGATAGCGACATACAATTCAGGCAATATCTTTACTGCTTTCTTTTTGAGAACAATGAAATGCTCACGACGATCGGCTGGGTTTAGCTGCTTTTCTATAAAATCCTTTTGAGATAAATAATCGAGAATGCGCACCATCGATACTTTGTCTATTTTCAACTGACTACAAATAAATTGCTGCGTACAGGGATGTTCCGTTTTGTCGATAAGTATCAATACCGAATAATATCGCTCAATCTCGTGATGCTCTAATCGCTTGGTGAGCGCACCAAAATAGCTTTTGGCAAGGATTGCCAAAAAACGACCAAGTGGTAAAGCATTGCAAACGGTAATAGACATTAATTGAAAATTGCGATTAGAACGCAAAAGTAAGGGATAAAAAAAACAGTTAGCACTACGAACTAATTGATAAAGTTGATAGGCCTATTTTAAAGGAGTTAAAATTAGTTTTTCAGATTATTATCTGTGCATTAATTAACTTTGAAACATGCAATTAGATAACATTTTAGCGTTTAAATATTCTCCAGAATTAAAAGAAAAACTCAACAGCTTTGGCTTTATCAAAACATTTGAAGAAGGTGAAACAATACTTAACGAAAACGCTTACATCAAGGCCATACCAATAGTACTTAAAGGGAATATTGGTGTATTCAGAACAGATGATGATGGCAGAGAAATATTGCTTTATTATATCAAATCTGGAGAAAGTTGTATAATGTCATTTCTTGGAGGCATTCACAATGACACTAGCAAAATAAAAGCTATTGCTGACGAAGAGACAGAAATTCTATTTATTCCAATAGACAAAGTAAGTTTACTTATAAAGGATTACCCGCAATGGCTCGATTATATTTTCAAACTATACCACAAACGATTTGAAGAACTGTTGGAGGTAGTAAATGACATCGCATTCAAAAAAATGGATGAAAGATTGTTGCTTTTTTTGAGAAAGAAAAGTGAAAATTCAGGTCAAAAAATAATTAACATTACACACGAACATATTGCCAATGAGCTAGGAACTGCACGGGTTGTGATTTCTAGGCTACTTAAACAATTAGAAGATGAAGGCAAGGTGCAACTTGGAAGAAACAAAATTATACTTGTGTAACATTAGTGACGTTTAAAGATTGTATGCTTTCGGACATTTGTATTCAAGATTCAAAACTAAATAAACAACGAAATGAAAAAAAATATTGGCAGTACGGACAAAATTATTAGAATCATGGTTGCACTCATTATAATAGTTCTATATTTCACCAATCAAATTTCAGGGACAGTAAGTTTTATTTTGTTGGCATTAGCTGGCATATTTGCTGTTACTAGTCTGCTCAACTTTTGCCCACTGTATCTGCCATTTGGCATATCTACCTGTAAAAAGAAGGCTTAATTATAACTAAAAAACTATCTCCTAAAAAACAGACCATGAACTTTATTATCAAACATAAACTTACTATTGCGGGTCTTGTTTTAGGTGCTATCGGTGGGTATGCGTATTATCACTTTGTAGGTTGTGCTAGCGGCACTTGCGCTATTACATCCAAGCCTATAAACAGCACCCTTTATGGCTCTATGATGGGTGGACTATTTCTAAACATTTTTAAA
>JADLEN010000027.1 GCA_020846105.1 Chitinophagaceae bacterium
ACATCCTTAAAAATACAGGTACCTCAGAATTATTGTTCGCAATAGAGAAAATTGTAAGTGGCCAACATTTCTTTAGCAATGATGTAACTGTTGAAATGTTAAAATCCATTACCCATCCCAAATCCCCTCAAAACGAACCCATTTCCCTCACTCCTAGAGAACTCGAAATTGTTCGCCTCATTGCAGATGAACTCAACAATGCCCAAATCGGAGAAAAATTGTTCATCAGCGAAAGAACCGTTGAAACCCACCGCAAAAACATCTTCCGAAAAACCAATACAAAAAGCGTTGCAGGTCTCATAAAATTCGCCATCGAGCACAAAGTTATTTAACATCTCTCCGTGCTAGTACTGACATAAATTTACCAATTTGCGGGTATGGTCTGAACCAAGCGCTTTTCACAATTTTGTTGCCACAAATTAACAATATCGTGAAAACAAAATTTAACCACCTATTCCTTCTTAGCGGCCTAGCTGCAATGCTACTTGTTGCATGCTCTGCCCCAAAAATGGCCGATTGGGCTAGCAAAAAAGACCTAAGCTCAAAGGCAAAACCAGATTTCAACCCCAATAAAATTAGAAAAAATGGAGTTGGTTTCTCAGTTGATATGCAAGCATTAGGTAAAATGCCTAGTAAAGTTGCCCTGGTAAGCTTTTATGTTGATGATCCCGGACTTACTAAAACAACAAAATCTACCACAACAACTACCTGGAATACCACTAATATTGGTGAGGATAATGCAAAGATTTTTGCTAACCAATATTACAAAGAATCTATTCAAACACTTAAAGAACGCTTTCAGGCATATAACATGACCTTACTCACTCCTGAAGAATTTCTTACAGATGAAACCAAAAAGGAAGCCTATCAGAATTTTGTAGTACAACATACTACCCTAAATCAGGTGGGTGACAAGCTAAATAAAATGATGAAAAATCTGTCGAATGCCCAAACTACCATAGAAACAGATGCTGCGGCCGATGGCTTTGTCCTTATCAAAATTAATAAGCGTGAGAAAAGCGACCCTAAAAAGAAAAGCGTGGAGCCTCAAAATCTCAACGGAAGCATCGATGGCCGTATGATTGAATCTATTGGATACGACCTTTGCAAATCGCTCAATGTAGACGCCGTACTCATTGTTTACAACAACTTGTTATGCGACCAAAAATGGAGTAAAAATCGCTATTGGATGAGTGCTGTAAATATGCAATTATTTGGACCTAATCCCATCAAGTTAAAAGACGGAAAAAAAGACGGAAACAACTACAATAAAGGATTATTCTATTGTGGTGTTCGCATGAGCTTTAGCAAGGGTTTACTTATTAACCCCAAAGAAAAAACAGACGCTGCAAAAGCCCACAATACTGAGCAAAACAAACAAGCTTATATCAATATGATTACAGGCTGCTCCAACAAAATTGGCACCTACCTGCAAAAAGAACTAAAATAATTTCTATTACAATTTGTCAATTATTTAACTGTTTTATTAATTTCACTGATTATTTTGTCCCATGAAATTGCGATACCTTCTTTTTCTTTTGATTTCAGGTTGCCTTTCTCTATTTAAAGCAAATGCTCAAATTGATAGCTTAGAAAATCAGTTAAATAATTGCCAAATAGATTCTGTTAAATTACAATTATTAACCGACCTAAACTGGTTATATCTTTCCTCTAACCTCACTCGTGCCAAGCAGTATGCCGAGGACGAATTACTACTCGCTCAAAAAACAAATAACCAAAAATTCATCGCTCAAGCATATAACGATTTAGGAATTGTTTGTATCAAACAAAGTCAATTCAAAGAGGCGCTAAATTGGCACCAAAAAGCACTTGATATAAGACTTAATCTGCCTTCTAAGCTAGATATCGCATCCTCTTACAGTAAAATTGGTTACTGTCTCTCAGAACTCGACTTCTATGGCCTAGCTCTCAAAAATCAATTGCAAGCCCTTAAAATATTTAAGGAACTTAACGACAAAGTTAAAATCGCTTATACCATTAATAACTTATGCTACTTGTATACCGCACTATCGCAATGGGATAAAGAAATAGAATTAGCAAAACAATCCTACGCCATTGGCAGAGAACTAAACGACCCCACAATAACAGCTGTGGCACTAAATAATATTGGTAGCTCATTCGAGAAAAAACTAGACTTTACAAGGGCTATTCAATACAAAAAAATCGCATTACAAGAGTTTATTAAACTTAACGATAGTTCAAGTATCGCATCAATGATGAATAACTTGGGATATTATTACAGGCAGTTAAACCAAAACACCGAAGCGGCATACTATTATAACAAAGGGAAAATTGTAGCGCAACAAGTAAATGACCTAAATAGCTTAGCCATCTTTTATGCAAATTTAGGGTCCCTTTACATTGATTTAAAAAAATTCGATTTGGCTCAAGAAAACCTTACTCAGTCAGAAAAATTATGTAAACAACAGTCTATCCTCAGCACCCTCATTCCTGTGTACAAATCCTTTGGCGATCTTAATGCCTACAAGGGAAATGCAGAATTAGCTGTGCAATACTATGATCAATATGCTACCCTCAAGGATAGCTTATTCAACAGCGACCTATCACAACAATTCTCCGAAATGCAAACACGCTACGACACCAATGAAAAAGAAGCGCAAAACCAAGTAGTGCAAATAGAAAATAACCTCACTAAATCAGAACTCCAAAGAAGCAATGTTACCAAATGGACCCTTGCAATTAGCCTCCTTTTGATTGTACTTGTATTTTACCTTTTTTATCAAAACCACACCTTTAAACAAAAACAATCCCTACAAGCCGAAAGATTGCAACAACAACAACTCAATGCAAAAGCAGTCATAGCCGCCGAGGAAAAAGAACGACAAAGAATCGCAAGAGACCTTCATGATGGATTAGGTCAGCGATTGAGTGCAACCAAATTAAATGTTTCGGGCCTGCAATCGCTTATTCAACCCGATCAAATACAACAAGAAATTCTTTTCAAAAATGCACTCACACTTTTAGATGAGTCCGTAAAAGATGTAAGGGGCATTTCTCATAATCTCCTTTCACATGGC
>JADLEN010000028.1 GCA_020846105.1 Chitinophagaceae bacterium
ATAAAAAAATAAAGAAAATCTCAGGAGGAATTGGAATAGATTATTTGTCGGGCAATACAGATAAAACCAAAGTAGGTGACAATAATAATTTTAATACACTGTACGCCACCAACCACAAATTTTATGGCTATATGGATTACTTCCTCAACATTCCTGGCGATACAAAACAACGTGGCTTAATGGACATTTATGCGAAAGTCGGATTTTACCCAAGCAAAAAAATCAATACTTATGTTACCGTACATTACTTCTCTTTTGCAAATGAAAATAAATTAGGTGCAAAAAAAATTGGGCAAAGTGCAGGTACTGAAACTGATTTTATTCTGAATTATAAAATAAGCCCCATCACAAGCCTTCAAGCAGGGTATTCTATGATGTTTGCAACACAAAATATGGAATTGGTAAAAGGCGGAAATGCTAATCAATTCAACTCTTGGGCATATTTAATGCTAAAAATAACGCCTACTTTTTTTCATCACAAATTCAACGGCTAAAACAAACAAAATAATTAACGACTAAAATTAAAAACAATGAACACAAAAACAATTTTCAAACAATCGGCTATTGCTGCAAGCTTTGCAGTGGCACTATTATTGGGCAGTTGCTCTGGCGGCAATAAAGGCTCTGAAAACTCTTCAAGCAATACCACCCAAGCCATCGAAGGCGAGGAAATTGCGGTACTGACAGCAGCACCAAATGTGCCACCGCCCATCACCCGTAAGCACGCTACCAAGATGATTGTAAAATTGGAAGTGATAGAAAAGGAAATGGAAATGATGGATGGTGTGAAATATAACTACTGGACATTTGGTGGAAGTGTACCCGGATTATTTATCCGTGTTCGTGAAGGTGATCTTGTAGAATTTCATTTGAGCAATCACGCAAATAATAAATTGCCCCACAACATAGATTTGCACGCAGTATCTGGGGAAGGTGGTGGTGCCGCAGCAACCTTTACTGCGCCGGGTCACGAAACACAATTTTCTTTTACTGCCCTCAACCCTGGCTTGTATATTTACCATTGTGCTACAGCACCTGTGGGTATGCACATCGCCAACGGTATGTATGGTTTGATATTGGTAGAACCTAAAGAAGGCTTGCCAAAAGTGGACAAAGAATTTTATGTTTGTCAAGGTGATTTTTACACAAAAGGAAACTATGGCGAATCTGGTTTGCAGCAATTCAATATGGATAAAGCGCTAAAAGAACAACCTGACTATGTGGTTTTTAATGGTCAAGTTGGCGCGCTTTCTGGCGATAAATCTATGAAAGCAAAAGTTGGTGACAAGGTTCGATTGTTTGTAGGAAATGGTGGTCCCAATATGCTATCAAGCTTTCACGTAATTGGTTAAATTTTTGACAATGTTTATCCCGAAGGTGGTTCTACGTTGAATCATAATGTACAAACAACTTTGATACCTGCCGGTGGTGCTGCAATTACAGAATTTAAATGCGATGTGCCTGCAACGCTTATTTTGGTGGATCACTCTATATTCAGAGCCTTTAATAAAGGAGCTTTGGGAATGTTACAAGTAGAAGGAGCTGAGCAAAAATCAATATACTCCGGGCAACAAGATGATAGAATATACCAAGCAGAAGGTGGTGCGGTACAAACTATGCCAAGCGAGCCAAAAGTAGCTGCGCTTCCACTTACAAAAGAGGAGAAAATGACGAAAGGAAAAGCAATTTATGCGAGTACTTGCCAAGCTTGTCACCAAGCAGACGGTAAAGGAATTGCCAACGCATTCCCTCCACTTGCTGCTTCAGATTTCTTCGCTTCTGACCCTTCAAAAATTGTTACCGCAATTACACACGGTCTTTCTGGCAAGATTACTGTAAATGGTAAAAGCTATGATGGTGTGATGCCAAAACAAACTTTGAGCGATGCACAAATAGCATCGGTAGCAACTTATGTACTTAATAGTTTTGGCAATAAAGGTGGTGAAATAAAAGAAACCGAGGTGGTAAAACTTAGAAAATAAAATGACAAGATTATTCATTATCATCTTTTTATTCAACAGCACTTTTTCAGAGGGAAAAGGCGGCGAAGGTATGGTCTCTATCAAAGGGGGCTATTACCTGCCGCTTTATTCTTTAGATTCGCAAAAGCTGCTGGTGAAAGACTTTTTGATGGATGTGTATCCTGTTACCAACAACAACTATTTGTCTTTTTTGCAAGAAAATAATGAGTGGGAAAGGAGCAAAGTAAAATCAATTTTTGCCGATACCAATTATTTGAATCAATGGATTTCTGACAGCACTTTTTCTCCCAATCTTGCAAAAAGTCCCGTGGTCAATGTCTCTTGGTTTGCTGCAAAAAAATATTGCGAATGCCAAGGCAAAAGACTAGCTACAACTGCTGAGTGGGAATTGGCAGCTCGCGCGAGCGACACAAAAGCGGATGCCTCGAAAGATAAAAAATTCAATCAGTGGGTGCTTAATTGGGTATCGAAACCAAACCCGAAAGTACTGCCCAATGTGGGTTATACTTTCCGAAATTACTATGGTGTGTACGACCTACACGGCTTGGTTTGGGAATGGACTTACGATTTCAACAGTGCGCTTACCACCGGCGAATCGCGCGGCAATAGCGGATTAGACAATACACTTTTTTGCGGAGGCGGCTCATTTGCTTCCAAAGACATTAATAACTATGCTTCGTTTATGCGCTTTGCCACACGGTCTAGCCTCAAAGCAAAATACTGCGTGCCCAATGTTGGGTTTCGCTGTGTAAAAACACAATAATTATGAAATACAAATTCCTGAAAATTGCGGCACTTGTTGCGCTTCCTCTTTTACTTAATTCTTGCCAAGAAAATGCAACGAAAGAAAAAGTAGCAGAAGAAAAAGAGTGTTGCAAGAAGAAAGATGCAAACGAAAGTGGCAAAGTTTCGGAAGAGTCTATTTACAACGTTACAAGTTTTTGGCAAACGCAAAACAATGAAAAAATACAGCTCAGGCACTTTGAAGGCAAACTGTTAATCGCAGCAATGGTATTCACGCATTGCGAAGCAGCTTGCCCTCGCATCGTAGCCGACATCCAAAGGATTGAAAAAGAATTTACAGCCGACGAATTGAAGCAGATAAACTTCTTGCTCATTTCTATGGACCCCGAAAGAGACTCCTCTGAAAGGCTTTTAGCGTTTTCGAAAGAATACCAAATGAATAATAACTGGACGCTCATAAACGGTACTGATGATGCCACTATGGAGATGGCAAATATTTTGGGCGTGCGCGTCAAGAAGCTTTCTGACGGCGGATTCGACCACTCCAACACTATCTTTTTGATAGACCGTGGTGGCAACATCGTACACCAACAAAACGGGCTAGAGCAAGAACCAACAGATATGATCAAAAACACAAAAACATTTCTTAATAAATAAAAACAAAAAACAAAAACAATGAAAAAGTCAAACATCTTCAAAGCATCAGCAATCGTAGCCATTGCCATCTTTAGCGCCTGCGGCGGCGGAGAGCAGCCAGCAACAACAACTGCCACTACCGAAGAGGCACCTGTATCAATGGTAGCACCTACCGAGCTTACTAAAGAGCAAAAAATAGAGCAAGGAAAAGCAGTGTATGAAAAAGTATGCCAAGCCTGCCATCAGGCCGACGGAAAAGGCGTTCCAGGTGCATTTCCTCCACTTGCAGAGTCTGATTACTTAGCTGCAGACCTTACCAAATCCATACACGGCGTAGTTCACGGACTTTCTGGAGAAATCACAGTAAATGGTGTAAAGTTTAATTCTGCAATGCCAAAATCTGACCTCAGCGACGAAGAAATTGCAAACGTTTTCACTTATGTGCTCAACAATTTTAGCAACAAAGGTGGAGAGGTAAGTGCAGCTGATGTAGCCGCAACAAGATAACAATCACGCTTTTTAAAAACTTAATAGTATGCTTTCAAAATCGCAAGCAAAGGTGTTTTTTCTGGGAGGTACAATGCTCTCCTTTGCAGTTTTCTTAGGTATGTCTTGGAACTCGATGAGCAAGGAAGTACCCAAGCAAACGCACGAAGAAAACTTGACAGCTCAGGTAATAAATGGGAAAAAAATCTGGGAAGCAAACAACTGTATGGGTTGCCATACCATATTGGGCGAGGGCGCTTATTACGCCCCCGAACTTACTAAAGTGTATGATAGAAGAGGCGAAGGCTACATAAAAGCCGCGCTGATGTCTAAAACACCTTGGTCGCCGAGAGGTAGAAAAATGGTGGCCTATGCTATGACCGAGCAAGAAGCAAACGATGTTGTTGCCTTCTTGAAATGGGTAGGAGAAATGGACCTCAATGGTTTCCCTGCAAAACCAGATTTGAAAAAATAGTGTTTAACTAAAAATTTTTCTTTTATTATGAAATATAAATCGCAGAAAGTAGCCTACTGGTTTTTTGCCTTGTCGATGCTGCTATTAAGTTTGCAAATTGTGTACGGCTTCATTATGGGTTTCGCGCATATGGGATACGATAATCTTCACTCTATTATTCCGTTCAATACGGCAAGGGCAGTGCATACCAACCTTTTGGTGGTGTGGCTATTATCTGGCTTTATGGGTGCCGCTTATTACATAATACCCGAAGAAGCCGAGAAAGAATTGGTGAGTGTAAAACTCGCTTACATCCAATTAATAACACTAGCCTTGGTGGGTGTGGTGGCCATTGTAGGTTATCACTTCAACTATTGGGAAGGCCGTAAGTTTTTGGAAATTCCACGACCACTAGACTGGTTGGTGGTAGCTAATGTACTCACCTTTTTAGGCATCATTATTATGACCCTTGCAAAAGGAAAAAAACGAACAACAACCTCTTTAGTGCTCACTATGGGCTTGGTGTTTGCCGCGCTACTATACCTACCTGGTATGATTTGGTTCGACAACCAAACGATGGATTCATTCTTCCGTTGGTGGGTAGTGCATCTTTGGGTAGAAGGTGTTTGGGAATTGATAATGGGCGGTATCCTTGCCTTCTTACTTATCAAAATTACAGGTGTGGATAGAGAGGTAATTGAGAAATGGCTTTACGTAATTGTTGGTCTTACTTTTATCTCTGGAATCTTAGGTACTGGTCACCACTATTATTATATTGGTGTGGGCAAAATTTGGTTAATTGTTGGCGGAATATTCTCAGCATTAGAGCCTTTGGCGTTCTTAGCAATGGCGCTGTTTGCTATCGCAATGTATCGTAAGGGAGAGAAAAAACATCCCAACAAAATGGCACTTAGTTGGACGCTTGGTACCGCCATTGTATCTTTTGTAGGTGCTGGTTTGTTAGGCTTGGCGCACACTTTCCCTGCGGTAAATATGTACACTCACGGCACGCTAGTAACGGCTATGCACGGTCACCTTGCGTTTTGGGGTGCTTACGCAATGATAGTTTTTGCGTTCATTAGCTATTCAATGCCCAATCTTACGGGTCGTAAAATGTACGAAACCACATCTGGCTTGTTGGCTTTCTGGCTTTCCAATATTGGAATGATAGGTATGACAGCAGCTTTTGGTGTGGCAGGCGTTGCACAGGTATATCTCGAACGCAAAGTTGGTCTTGAGTTTGGCGAAGTGCAAAAGGAAATTGAGGTTCACTTTTTTATCCTAGTGTCTTGCGCCACCTTATTCACCACAGGCATTGGTTTCTTTATTTATGAATTTATAAAGTACGGTCGCCCTAATGATGAGGCATTAATTGCCAATCAAGAATAACAAGCACATTTCTAAATTATACAAGAGCGCTGAAATAGTTGCCGCTACTATGCAGCCTATTTCAGCGCTCTATTTTTTTGAAAAAAACAAACATTTTTGAATAATGATAGCAACAGAAGAGATTATTAAAACACCTTTTTATAAAGCAATAGGAAAGGAGTGCGACGTTTTTGAACATTCTTTTCAGAATAAATTACCACTGCTAATTAAAGGGCCAACGGGCACCGGAAAGTCTAGGTTTGTAGCATATATGGCAAGCCAATTGGACCAAAAAATGATTACGATTAGCTGCCACGAGGAAACATCATCAACCGATTTGATTGGACGATTCATCATCAAAGGCGCAGAAACAATTTGGCTTGATGGTCCATTAACCACTGCCGTAAAAAACGGGTACATTCTTTACCTAGACGAAGTGGCAGAAGCCCGCCCTGACGTAGTTGTGGCCATTCACTCACTTACCGATCATCGTCGTGAATTGTTTATAGACAAGCTGAACGAAACTGTGAAAGCGCACGAAAAATTTATGTTGGTGGCATCATTTAACCCAGGTTATCAACGTGGTTTTAAAGAATTGAAACCTTCTACACGGCAAAGGTTTATTGCGCTCTCTTTTAATTTTCCTGATGCAAAATTAGAAGAAGAAATTTTGATCAAAGAAACAGGTGTGGATGCGGATATTGCAAAGCGATTAGTGAACATCGGCAACAAGGTGCGCAACCTTACAGAGCTTGGGCTTACAGAAACAGTTTCGACGAGATTGTTAGTAGATGCTGCGAAGCTGATTTGTTCGGGATTGGCAAACAGACTATCGGTAAAAGTTGCTGTGATGGAACCGCTTTCTGACGAACCGCAAGTGCTCACTGCGCTCTACGATTTGACTGATTTAATGATGTAATAATTATGGCTTTAGACGAATATATTTATGGAAAAATTGCACGCTATTTCAAGAATAAAAGCAAACAATCTTCTATTGAAGAAATAGAAAGAACCGTTCGCTTAGAAGATATAAAGCCACGATTAACTATTCTGTCAAGAGCACTTACAGGAAGGGTTATTGAGGTGTTTCCAGCAGAGCGAGAAGGCGGCTACAAGAATAATAATTTTTTCTTCCCCACTACACTTTCTTTATTCCCAAGCTACGACCAAAATCTATCTTTTTATTTCTATCGGCTACTCTATTTATCCACGCAGCAAAGCTTGGATTTGAATTGGAAAGAAGCAGCAGAAATAGACCTAAAAACAGCACAACAATTTGCTTTAGAAGCATCGCCAACAGTGCTCGAAAAAATGTTTGAAGACTATCCCATTTCGCAAGAGCTGTACGATTCTTTCTTTCTTTTTTTTCAAAAACATGCAACTGAAAAAAGTCCGATTGACCATTCGTGGCTCTACGGAAAATGGATGCGCGATGAAAAAGAAAAAGATAAAAACAATCAACTTAATGAGTTTTCTGAGGCTGTAAAAAAAGCAATAAACGACCAAGCAAAAACAATACTAAAAGCAAATGCTGTGGAAGAAGTGGTAACCGCAGAAGTGGATAAAAAAGCACAAGAAGAATATGTGATGACCCACAATTTTGAGAAGGTAGAAACCGCCGACGAGCACAACGGAATTTGGCGAGACTTTGATGGGGACGATGATTTGGAAGATCATCAAGATGCGCTCGACGAGCTGAATATGAAATATACTGTGCGGGTAGATGACGTGGCGCATTCTATTTATCAAGCCGAATTTACCGAGAATACAAGCATAGCCGAGAGTCGTGAACAACATAATAATGACTATCATATTTGCTACCCCGAGTGGAACTATGCAAAAGGTGAGTACAAAAAAGATTTTTGCAAAGTTTACCCCAAAAAACAAATAGAGACTGCCGCAGATTATTACCAAAAAACGATAAAGGATAATGCTGTAGTGCTTACAGGGCTTCGCAAAATGCTGACCTCTATTAATAATAAAATGCAGCAGGTACGCCGGCAGAGCGATGGCGAAGAATTTGATTTGGATGCCCTTTGCGATTTGTATGCGGATATTTTTTCGGGAGTAAGCCCAAGCGAAAATATCTATTTATCTAAGCGGAAAAAAGAAAAAAATTTATCCATTCTGTTGTTGCTCGACCTTAGTCTTTCGAGTGATGGCTATGCCGATGGCAACAGAGTGATTGATGTGGAAAAGCAAGCCAGTATTTTATTTGGTGAAATTCTAAATGAATATCAAATAGATTTTTCGGTGCAAGGTTTTTATTCCAAAACAAGAAACTATTCTTCCCATATAATACTCAAAGATTTTGATGAAAACTGGGCAAATGCAAAGTATAAAATAGGTGCAGTAGTGCCAAATGGATATACCCGAATAGGCGCTGCACTGCGACATTCTGGGGCATTGCTACGAGCGCGCGACACAAAAAATAAGTGGATAATTCTCCTTTCAGACGGTAAGCCAAATGACTATGATAAGTATGAAGGGAAATACGGAATACAAGATGTGAAGCAAGCGCTTTTGGAACTGAAACGAGAAAATATAGGCGCTTATGCACTTGCCATAGAGGCGCAAGCCAAGTATTATTTGCCCCAAATGTTTGGGAAAAATCATTATCAAATGCTTACTACTCCCAATGAGTTGCTTACATCACTAGCTGTACTTTACGAAAAAATAAAACGCGGATAAATGACCCAATTTCCAATAAAAATTAAACTGTTTGTATTGTTTTTTTTTTGCGCAAACATGATAAGTTGTACAGGCCAAAGGGTAGAACAAAATCCCCATCAGGTTGTGCTTCATTCAGCCGATGAGGCACTTGCCGAATTGAAAAAGGGCAACAAAAGATTTATTGAAAACAAAATGTGGAACACCAATTATGCCGCTGAAATTGAAAACACAAAAGGACATCAAAATCCTCATTCCATTATTCTAGGATGTATAGATTCTCGTGTACCACCTGAAATTGTTTTCGACCAAGGTATAGGAAATATTTTTGTGTCGCGGGTGGCTGGCAATGTGGAAGATGATGATGTACTCGGTAGCATTGAATTTGCCATAAAGGTGAAACATACAAAACTAATTGTAGTGCTAGGCCACAGTCACTGCGGTGCTGTGCAAGGTGCTATTGATAATGTAGAAATGGAGCACCTTACACAGCTCACAGACCAAATAAACCCCGCCATTCACGACCAAGAATCTTACCCTATGGAAAATGTCAAAATAGACATCACCTCGCGTAAAAATGTAGAAATAACCTTAAAGCATATCCTTGCACTCAGCAAAACAGTGAATGATTTGGTAACAAATGGTGAGGTAAAAATTATCGGTGCCTACTACAATGTCGAGAATGGTGAGGTAAGTTTTTTTGATAAATAAACAACTGCTTGTTCCTAGTATTTAAGTAATCATTTGCGCTCCTTGCTTGCGCACATACATCGTCTTTATCATTATCGATTGACCTTCAATACGACCTTCTACATAACCTGTGTCATTGGGGTCGAGGCGGATATTTTTTACTACAGTTCCCAATCTTGCATTTACGGTAGAGCCTTTCACATCAAGTGATTTTATAAGCACAATTGAGTCGCCATTTTCGAGTATATGCCCATTGCTGTCTTTATGTAAATCTACACTTGCGTCACTTTCGTGGTCGCCAGTAGCTTTTGCCCAAAGCATTGTTTCGTCGTCGAAATACATCATATCAATCGCCTCTGCAGCCCAAGCTTCTTGGCGCATTCTATTGAGTATTCTCCAAGCAACAACTTGTACAGGTATCACTTCACTCCACATAGCAGTTTTAAGACAATCCCAATGCTTGGGATCGAAATCTTCTTTTTTGTCAATTTGTGCAACGCATTTTGCGCAAGCAAAAATTTCATTGCCTTTTACATTTCCAGAACTTGGTCCTACTTCGTAAACCGATAAGTTTGAAGTGGATTCGCAGAGCTCACATTTGTTGCCGCTTCTGGATTTTAAGTCGTCTATTAGTGCCATTATTTTTAGCTGTTTTTTATACTTCTGAAAGTCTTTTTAAATTTTTAGAAAAGGGTAATCTTGGCGTTTTATTAGGGAGCAATTGATGAATGTAGGTAATAAATTTATTGCGTTCTTCATTTGTAAGTGCTTCTAAAGGTATCAGGACTTTTACGATTGTATCCTCATCTGCCAGCTGTTCCAACTCAATAAAGGAAGGTTTCATTCCGAAAAAAGAATGAATGGTATATGCCTTTAATGAAGCCATTGGCATTATCCTTTTGTATGTTTTTCTGTTGTTATTATTATCTACTTTTTCGAATTCAATCGTGAGTATATTGTTGCTTGTGTATGAACTAAATTTTAGCTTCCTGCCCAATTTATCATTCCATACTAATTTGCCAATTAACCCTCCAAACAATAGAAATAACAGCAACGCCGGAATACCTTCACCAATATCAAAAAAATAAAAACAACCTATAGCAAGCAACACACCAACAAGTGCATATCCAAGCCATTGTAGCTTAGATATACGTTGTTTATTATTTTGAGAACTTGCTATTATAGTGATTTCCATCAATTACATATTCCTCCTATACTGTCCACCCACTTCAAAGAGCGCTTGCGTAATTTGCCCGAGCGAACAATACTTCACCGTCTCCATCAATTCTTCAAAAATATTTTCGTTGTGTATTGCTTTTTGCTGCAAGCGATGCAACATTTCTGCACCTTTGTAACCTTTTGCTTTCGCAATATTTTGCACGTTGGTAATTTGGAATTCTTTTTCTTCTGATGTACTTCTTATTACCTCAGCAGGTATCACTGTTGGCGAACCTTTCGAACTCAAAAACGTATTCACACCAATAATCGGGAACTCGCCTGTATGTTTTAGTGTTTCGTAATACAAACTCTCTTCTTGTATTTTGCTGCGTTGGTACATTGTTTCCATTGCACCAAGCACGCCACCACGCTCCGAAATACTATCAAATTCCGCCAACACAGCAGCTTCTACCAAGTCGGTCAACTCTTCGATAATGAAAGCGCCTTGTAAAGGGTTTTCATTTTTCGCTAAGCCCAATTCTTTATTGATAATTAATTGTATCGCCATTGCACGTCGCACAGATTCCTCTGTAGGCGTGGTTATCGCTTCATCGTAAGCATTAGTGTGCAAAGAATTACAGTTGTCGTAAATCGCATACAGTGCTTGCAAAGTGGTACGAATATCGTTGAAGTCAATCTCTTGTGCGTGTAGCGAGCGACCCGAAGTTTGGATATGATATTTAAGCATTTGGCTACGCTCATTACCTCCATATTTGTGCTTCATTGCTTTTGCCCAAATACGGCGTGCTACTCTACCAATCACAGAATATTCTGGGTCTACACCATTGCTAAAAAAGAAAGAAAGGTTTGGTGCAAAATCATCAAT
Source organism: Chitinophagaceae bacterium (assembly GCA_020846105.1). GTDB lineage: Bacteria > Bacteroidota > Bacteroidia > Chitinophagales > Chitinophagaceae > Rurimicrobium. The sequence goes on from JADLEN010000028.1 coordinate 11,075, forward strand.
ATGCATTCCTCGGCTGAGGTAGTATTCTACAAAAGTGAAGCCATTAGAAATAGTAAAGGCAAGCTGCGAAATAGGATTAGCGCCCGCTTCGGCAATATGATAACCCGAAATAGATACGCTATAAAAATTACGCACCCCTTCGTTGATGAAATATTGTTGCACATCGCCCATTACGCGCAGCGAAAATTCTGTAGAGAAGATACAAGTGTTTTGCGCTTGATCTTCTTTCAAAATATCGGCTTGTACGGTACCGCGCACCGCTTTTAGCGTATCTGCTTTTATTTGTGCATACACATCTGCTGGCAATACTTGATCGCCTGTAACGCCCAACAACATCAAGCCTAAACCATTATTACCCTCAGGCAATTCGTTCTCTAAATAAGGTTGGTAGCGTGGGCGAGCAATTCCTTTTTCTTTATAAATAGCTTCTATCTTGGCTTCCACCTCTGCTTCCAATCCATTGGCTTTGATATAAACTTCACATTGCTGGTCGATGGCAGCATTCATAAAGAACGCGGTAATCGTTGGTGCAGGACCATTAATGGTCATCGAAACTGAAGTCTTGGGGTCGGCAAGGTTGAAGCCACTATATAGTTTTTTGGCATCGTCTAGCGAAGGAACACTCACGCCCGAATTGCCTATTTTACCATAGATATCTGGGCGATGATCAGGGTCTTGTCCATAAAGGGTTACACTATCAAATGCAGTGCTCAACCGTGCTGCGGGCAAGCCTTTGCTCACGTAGTGAAAGCGTTTGTTGGTACGCTCTGGGCCACCTTCTCCGGCAAACATACGTGTTGGGTCTTCTCCTTCTCTTTTGAAGGGATAAATGCCTGCTGCATAAGGAAATTCCCCAGGGAAATTCTCGGTCAATGCCCATTGCAAAATCTCGCCCCAAGCTTCAAATTTGGGCACTGCTATTTTGGGTATTTGCAGGTGCGACAAAGACTCGGAATGTGTTTTTATTTTTAATTCCTTGTTGCGGACTTTGAAGGTGTAATACTCATCTTGGTACTGTTGCTTTTTGGCGTCCCAATTCTTTAGCAATTCTAGATTCTTGGGGTCAATATCCAATGTCAAGGTCTGGTACACTTCTTCCAATTGTTTCACCAATCGGTCTTTATCTTCTATTTTCGAGGTCTGTAAAGTCTCTATTGTTTTGCGCAGGCCAAACAATTTTTGTGCTACAGCAGCTTGCTCTTTGGCGCGCTTATCGTAGCTGCGATTGTTCTCGGCTATCTCACTCAGGTAGCGCGTACGTGCTGGCGGAATGATAAATATCTTTTCGCTCAGCTCGTCGCTCGCTTTGAAGGTCGATTGCAAATCGGCACCTGTTCTTTCTACAATTTTGTCCATCAGTGCGCGGTACAGCGTGTTCGTGCCTGGGTCGTTGAATTGCGAAGCGATACTACCAAAAACAGGCATTGTATCTGCATCCTTATCAAACAATTTATGATTGCGTTGGTATTGTTTCTTCACATCGCGTATGGCATCCATAGCACCACGCTTGTCAAATTTATTCACCGCCACTATGTCGGCAAAGTCCAGCATATCAATCTTCTCCAGCTGTGTAGC
>JADLEN010000029.1 GCA_020846105.1 Chitinophagaceae bacterium
GCATCTTGCAATGCGGTGCGGGTGGGGTTTTGGCTACGCGCATATTCATAACCCTTGTGCTGGCCAGGGCTGTCTTGCACGTAGGTAGATGTTTGGTAGATAGGTGTCATAATAGCACCTGTGGTAGGGTCGGGCGGCACACCAGCGTGTATCAGGCGTGTAGCCAATTTGTATGTATTGTTTGGCATAGAAATGATGCTATTGAAGTAAAAAAAATATTGGCAGATGAGCCATAGGCTCAAAGGTACTTGATAGGCAACAGTAAAAAAAGCAATCGGCGGCAATGAGCAAGCAAATACTAAGTTCTTGACCTTATATTTGCATTTTAAGACCATACGAAAAATCAAAACCAAACACGCTTGTGAAATACCGCCACGCGCTTCTTATTATACTACTGATAATCATTGCCGACCAATGGTCTAAAATCTATATTAAAACCCATTTTTTTTACGGAGAAGAGGTACTGGTAATGGGCCAATGGTTTCGCCTTCATTTTATCGAAAATAACGGCATGGCTTTTGGTATGAAATTTAGCCAAGGCGATTTGGGCAAATTGCTACTTACCACCTTTAGGCTTATAGCCGTGGGCTTTGGCTTTGTGGTGCTAAAACAACTAGTGACCAAAAAATATAGCACTGGCGCTATAGTATGTGGCGCGCTGATATTGGCAGGGGCAATGGGCAACCTTATAGACAGTATGTTTTACGGCCTTATCTTTAGCGAGAGTAGCTTTCATGTGGCCAAGCATGTGCCATTCGGAACAGGCTATGGCAAGTTTTTGCATGGGCAAGTGGTAGATATGCTTTATTTCCCGATGGTAGAATTTACGATGCCAGAATGGGTACCTTTCCTTGGCGGCAAACTTTTTAGTTTTTTCGATCCGGTATTTAATATCGCAGACATGGCCATTAGTACAGGTGTAATTACACTACTCGTTTTTCAGAAAAAAATGGTACACGCTAGAGCCGATGAATTGAAAGCCGCAAATACAGAGCAAGAAATAATTAAAGACCGTACAGAATAAAAAAAGACACTATGCACAATGACGATGAACTAACACCCGTAAACCTATGGCTTGCAGGGCGTAGCTATCGCATATTGGTAAAAAAAAGTGAGGCTGAAAAAGTACGGCACTCGGTAAAACTTGCTGATGAAAAAATAAGCGAGCTAAAGCAAACCTACTCTGGCAAAGACACCCAAGACTTCTTAGCAATGTGCCTTTTGATGTATGCGGCCGACAGCAATGGCACAGACAGTATTAGCATAGCAGACGATATTAAACGGCTGAATGCAGCACTAGATGATGCTTTAGACTAATAGCAAATTCCTGGTTTTGAATACTTAAATAATAGAGCCATTTTATTATTGTGAATTGCAACAGGATAGGGCGCTGAAATAAAGCCTACAAAAAAAACGTACATTTACAGTTCAGTATCAAATTTTGAATTGTTGTGAAATTAAAATCCCTACTTGCCAAACCTTACGCTGCGGTTATCCAAAAAAAAGTGCGTAAAAATATGGCCAATGCCCTTGCCGACCAGCAGAGCATTTTTCTACAACAAATCAAAGAGGGTCGCAAAACCATTTTTGGCAAAGACCACCACCTCACAGATATAGGCAACTATGCCGAGTATATACAGGCCGTGCCCATACGCGACTACGAAGCAATAAAGCCTTATATAGAGCAGATAAAAAACGGCACCGAAAATGTATTGTGGAAAGGCAAACCCATTTACTTTGCTAAAACATCGGGCACTACAAGCGGTGTGAAATATATACCTATTACCAAATACTCTATAGACAATCATATAGATAGCGCAAAATACGCATTGCTCAATTACATGGCCGAAACTGGCAAGCCAGAATTTGCGGATGGTAAAATGATTTTTCTTTCGGGCTCGCCTACACTAGAGCGCGTGGGTGGCATACCCACTGGTCGCTTAAGTGGCATTGTCAATCATTTTGTACCTGGCTATTTGCGCAAAAATCAAATGCCTAGTTTTGAAACAAATTGTATAGAAGATTGGGAAACAAAATTGCAGAAAATAGTGGCCGAAACCAGCTCGCAAGATATGCGCCTGATAAGTGGCATACCCCCTTGGATGCAAATGTATTTCGACTGGCTAAGCGAAGCAAATGGTGGCAAAACAATAAAAGAATTATTCCCCAAACTACAAGTGATAGCCCATGGTGGTGTCAACTTTGAGCCTTACCGAAAAAAGCTGATGGATAGTATTGGCGGCCATGTAGATACTATTGAAACGTTCCCAGCATCCGAAGGCTTTTTTGCTTACCAAGATTCACAAATAGAAGAAGGACTATTGCTTAATACCAATTCGGGTATCTTTTTCGAATTTGTACCAGCAGACCAAATATTTCAAGAACAACCACAAAGGCTCGCTTTAGCGGATGTAAAACTTGGCGAAAACTACGCACTCATTATTAACAGTAATGCTGGCTTGTGGGGTTATAATATTGGCGACACCGTAAAATTTGTAAGCCTAGACCCTTACCGAATAGTGGTAAGTGGCCGTACCAAACATTTTATCTCTGCCTTTGGTGAGCATGTGATAGCCGAGGAGGTAGAGCATGCAATGCGCATTGCCGCACAAGAACATAATGCCCAAATTGTAGAGTTCACGGTAGCGCCAATGATACAAACCACTGATGGCTCTTTGCCTTATCACGAATGGCTTATTGCCTTTGAGCAAGCCCCTCAAAACATAGCTGCTTTTGCACTAAGCCTAAACAACATCCTACGCGAAAAGAATGTTTACTACGATGACCTTATGCGAGGGGGTATCTTGCAAACGTTAAAAATAAACGCTTTACAACCAAATGCTTTTATAGATTATATGCGTAGCATAGGCAAGCTAGGCGGGCAAAACAAGGTGCCACGGCTGAGCAATGATAGAAAGTTGGCTGAAGGCTTAATGGCTTTCAAAGCCTAGACTTTTACAAAATTAAAGGGCAAACTAAAATTTAGTTTGCCCTATTTGTTTTAGTTTAAAGGGTAATTAATAACTATAAAGTACGCTTGCCGTTGATGGTGATGGTATTACCATTATTGTCTTTAAAAGTACCCGTGATTTCGTCACCAGAAAGCTTACCCATTGTTACACTGCCAGATACAATATTGTTGCTAGCGTCAATTGTGCCATCTACATCATCAGTGGATGTATCGCCAGTTTCTCTAGTGATGCCTCCAAATTTACCTAGCTTTCTAGAAACTAGAATATTAAAGGTTCCATTTTCTGGCTTAGACGAGGTGTAGGTTCCTTCGAAACATTCTAGCAGACCAGATGACTTTTCTTTGTCGATAATGAAAGCGGCGCTAGTATGTCCAGGAATGGAAGAGGAAATGACTTTGGGATTGGCTCCACTTGCATCAACAGAAAATTTTACTGTTACCGGACTGCCATCAAAACTACCTGTAAAGTCAGCGATATAAGAAGTGCCTGCTACCCAAGACACAGCGCTGGTAAGTGTCCCTGTTTTGCCATCTATTTGCAGCACAGCGGTAATAGTGCTCAAATCATTGGAGATGTCAAATTTGACAGTGCCCGTAGAGCCTATAATAATTCCTTTATAAATGCCTTTGCTACTAGCATCATTTGCAGCTTTGGCCTCAGGCGCAGTAGTGCATGTGCTGCAAGTATAAGGAGTAGGGGTGGGCGTTGTCGTTTTATCTTCTTCTTTTTTGCAAGAAGAGCTAATTACAGAAAGGCCGATTGCGGCAAGCAATAATGCAGTGGTAAGTGTACTTTTCATAATAAATATATTTTTACCAAAAGTACTTTTGCTTGTTCACACAAAAAATGTGATATAAGTAGTATTATCTTAATCCTGCTTTACGCAAAGCCTCTCCACGATTATGTACGTGTAGTTTTTCATAAATATTGCGAATGTGCGTTCGCACTGTTTCTACGGAAATAAATAATTTTATAGAAATTTCTTTATAGCTATACCCTTTCGATAACCATTCAAGCACTTCTTTTTCTCGTATCGAAAGGTCTATTTGTGGGTCTATGTATTGATATTCTTCTTGAAAAACATTTACTACTTTTCTGGCAATTTGCCCACTCATAGGGCTACCACCATTTTTAAGATCTTGTAGTGATTCTATAAGTTTTGCTGCTGGGGTATTTTTGAGTATATAGCCAGATGCCCCTGCTTTCAAAGCTTTGAACACTCTATCAGCATCATCATACACGCTAAGTACCATAAATTGAATTTCGGGTCGCAATGGTTTTAACTGTGCAATAAAATCAATACCTGTCATTCATGGTATTTTAATATCTGCTAAAATCAATGCAACATTTTTACACAATCCTTTTTGAAAAAA
>JADLEN010000030.1 GCA_020846105.1 Chitinophagaceae bacterium
CCTTTAGAACCTAATGCAGGTCCAATTGGTGGTGCTGGATTTGCTTGGCCGCCTTTACATTGCAGCTTTACATAGCCTGTGATTTCTTTTGCCATGTTTTTTTAATTTTTTGGTGTTAACGAATTGTATGAAACAAATCTTCCAAATGCAAACTTATTATAAGAGCAATCTTGAGAATTGGAGTGCAAAAGTAAAGCCTATGATTTTAAAATCCAAAATTATTTTTTAATAACTATTTAAGGTTCGATATAATAATCCATGATTTTATCACCATAAACTTTCTCTACTAGTGTAACATCTGCAGGGGCTATTTTAATATTGCCGATATTCTTTCTTATTCAGATTCCTTTTTTATACCATACCTCTAGGTCACCACAATCTACCATTGCAGGCATTACCGTGAGTCTTGCTTTAAGATTATTAAAAATATGTACAACATTCCCGTACACTTTTCCATTTACTACTATAGTTTCATTGTCACTTACCACCCTACTATCTATGCCCAATACCACATTCCAACCTTGCAATTTTTCTTTCTCTTCGTTGTACCATGTCATGCCAGTATGGTAGCCCTCTTTTAGATAAACAAAGTTTATATAGTCGGTTGAAGAGCCATCAAGGTCTATCATAGATAGGTAGCGGCCATCAAACTTACCATAGTACTCAGGTATCTGTTCTTTCATAACTGATGTAGTGTCTATTCTATAATAGTATTCCATAGTTAGCCCTTTCAGGTCTCTTGTTTCTCCTGTAGCATATCGGTAAAACACACTACCGTCTTCAGCAGTGTATAGCCACCAACTACCCTTCTTTGTAGAAAATGCATCCATTTCTTGACGCTTGGTATTGTCTGTTACTTTTTCTATGGTCTTTTTTTTGCAAGCGAAAAGAAAACTTGTAAATAAAAAGAGTGTAGCAATTTTGATAGTGGCTTTCATAAGTTGTTTTATTTAACAATCACTAATTTTTGAGGTATGCTATGAGACAAGTTAATGTCTGGAAATACCTTTAGGGTATATACGCCAACCGCTAGTGTATTAGTGTTCACAATTACATTATTATTGTCAATTTTTTGGCTCATAACTACTCTTCCAAAATTATCAATCAACAATACCTTTCCTGCTGTTACTTGCTTTCCTTCAATAATTACATTTACAATATCATTGGCTGGATTAGGATATACTTGAATGGCAAAGTCGCTATTGGAGCTTATGTTATTAATTTTCGTAGGGCTACCCACACGAAAATATTGATTGAAACCACAACCAAAGTCTCCGCCAAAATTTCCTTTAAAAGTATAAGAAGTAAAAGTTGTAGGTTTTAGTTGAATAGAGCCTGTACCTGCAGCTGCATTTGCCCACCAGCTAAGGCCATCGCATCCTGCATCTGAAAATGTAAGTTTATAAACACCCGTTTCCAATTTCAAGGTGTCAGTATAAAGTGTTTCTGGGGCATTATTAGTTCGGCTCATCACAACGGTATTGGTTGCAAGATCGGTAATTGTCCACTCGGTCTCGGCAAATCCGGCTCCTGTTAGCGACTTGTTGGTACGGAAGTATAATACCGAAGTAGGCGTAAATGCGGGCGCGGGTATAAATGTTGAGGTCATTTTATTATTGCTTGCATCATCGTCCGTGGCGCCATTTACACTTAATATATTCACTTCGTAGGGTTGGCTTGTACCTGTTGCTTTTAGTAAAGATTCTGCAAATGGCAAGTCGATAATAGTATCTGTAAGCGATGCTAGGGTACCTACCCAATTGGTGGTAGTTAATGGCTGACCAGTAACACCATATTGAAATTGGATATTATTAATAGTAGTACTGCCTGTGTTGCGAATTTTTACGGTTGTAAATCCTATACGAGCATTTTCTCTAAAATTATTTTCATCGTTAGTAGGTGCAATTATCTGCTCCATCGATGCGTCTAAAGTTTTATTTAATGAGCCATAAAAGATAACGTTACCAAAAATAATATAAGATGCTGCACCTGAAGATGTGTATGGTTCGAATGCCATTGACAGGTCAAAAGTGCCGCCTGAAGTTATGCCCGGCAATGGATGAAAATTAGTGTTTACACCTGCACCTGGGCACCAATTGCCTCTATTATATATCCAAGTTCCGTTTTGAGGGTAAAGGTTATTAAAACCACAATTGTCTCTCCAAATACTTTTTTGCTTTACCAGTGTGCCATCTTTTAGCACTTGATAATATTTTTCACAAAACTCCGAGCAACCATTGGGGTCGCTACCATGCCCTGTAATATTAAACCGGTAAGTAGCTGCAACTGTCCCAGAAGGCGCTGTAAGTGACTTTACTGCTACATTAGCATCTATGGGTTTTGCCGCATTTCCAAAATCAAAACTGCCAGCCCACATTTTTTTCACGGCCAATACATTTCTTTCAGGAGTGCCTTCTATCATTGCAAATTTGATATCGCCTGTAAAGCCACCTGAATAACCTGAATAGTGAATTCTTATTTTATTAGAATCTATCAAAACACCTGCAAAATCGGTTACATCAAAATAATAAGGCTGGCTCCAAGTAGCACCCATTCTAGCGCCATTGCCATAAGGAGTTATTAATCGACCAAGCTCTACCGTATCGCCAAGTTTGTTCATTGCAAAGGTTTGCACAGTATAATCCCAATCGGCGCAATACACAGCACCACTTGGGCAAACATATTTACCTAGCGTAAAAACCATTATAATTTTCCTATATTTAGTAGTGCCGTCAGGGAAATTAATCATCGTATCCATATTGGAAGGCGATGCACCTAACTGCTTTATTGTATGTGCCTGCACCCATGTGGTGTCGCCAGGTGCTGCAAAACTTGCAAATGAAATAAATGTTGCTAAAACAACCGTTAAAAGTGCTCTCATTATTTTTAAAATTTTTGGTAAGTAGGTACAAATATATTGAATTAGGCTTGGATTTTCAGATAGAAGCTTAAATCATATAAAAAAGTGATGGTTAAAAACGAATATCCCGTTTGCTCATTTATAAAGTATCACTTTGCCTATGTACACCCCAATATTAATAACCATAATCGCTGCTCAGTAATCCGTAATGAACAGAATTTCTAAAGCTGGTATTGTGATAAAAATCTTCTCTAAAAAAAGCCTCCTTTTTAAAACCAAAATTTAAAAGCAATTCATTAGATGCAAGATTATCGGCATCTACAATTGCTTCTATTGAATGTAGTTTTAGGCATTCAAAACCAAACCTTACCACGGCGTTTAATGCCTCTGTCATTATACCTTTTCTGTGATATTGTGCTGCAAGTGTGTACCCAACTTCTGCTCTGAAATGTTCTGATTTTATATTCACAAACCCAATCATACCTATCATTTTATTATTTTCTTTGGACACTATACCCCAGTTCACACGTTCAGCTTTGACTAGAAACTCATCCAATAATTCCACAAGCGGATAAACATCATCTAATGTTTTGGCCACAGGGCGTGGGATATAGCGCATTACTTCGGCATCGGAACGAAATACGAGAATATCGGCAGCATCATCTTTTTTTATTTGCCTCAACAAAAGCCTTTCTGTCTCAAGCATTGGAAATGGAGTAAAATTCATAAGAGCAATTTATGGCATTAAAATGAAAAAGCAGACTGTCTTATTGAAACAGTCTGCTTTTTTATTAAATTATATTCTGAAGTTTATTTATTAAACCTGCTACTCACCACAAGCTCTTTGCTACCTGGTGTGTATTTATAAAAGCCTTCTCCCGACTTTACACCTAAATACCCTGCTTGTACCATATTGGCAAGTAGCGTGGCGGGTGCATATTTTTGGTTACCAAAGCCCATGTGTAATACATTCATAATACTAAAACAAGTATCCAAACCAATAAAATCTGCCAATTGTAGCGGCCCCATTGGGTGAGCCATTCCTAATTTCATAATAGTATCTATATCTTCAATACTTGCTACACCTTCTTGCAAAGAAAGTATTGCTTCATTAATAAGAGGCATCAAAATGCGGTTAGAAATAAATCCAGGAAAATCATTCACCACACAAGGTACTTTGCCAATAAAGGTTGATAATTCTCTAATAACGTCGGTTACTTCTTGGTCTGTTGCATAGCCGTTTATAATCTCTACAAGTTTCATTACCGGTACAGGGTTCATAAAGTGCATGCCTATTACCTTGCCTGGGCGTTTGGTATGAGAAGCAATGCGCGTAAGCGATATAGACGAAGTGTTAGAAGCCAATATTGTTTTTTCAGGCGACAAGGTATCCAATTGTTGGAAAAGTTTCATTTTCAAATCAATATTTTCAGTAGCAGCCTCTACCACCAAATCCGCATCGCATACAGCTGCTGCCATATCTGTAAATGTGGATA
>JADLEN010000031.1 GCA_020846105.1 Chitinophagaceae bacterium
AAAGGCATATTTGCTTGTGCAATTTTCATTAAATCTTCCTCTTCAGCGCTCAAGAATTGGTAGCTCTTCATATCTACTCTACCATCTTTCACCTTGCGGTATGGCGTTTCGATAAAGCCCATTTCATTGATTTTGGCATGCACACAAAGTGTAGATATCAAACCAATGTTTGGCCCCTCTGGCGTTTCAATGGTACAAAGACGACCGTAGTGAGAATAGTGAACGTCACGAACCTCAAAGCCCGCACGCTCACGGCTAAGACCACCAGGGCCCAGCGCTGAGATACGACGTTTGTGCGTAATCTCGGACAATGGATTGGTTTGGTCAAGAAATTGTGATAATTGCGAAGTACCAAAAAACGAATTGATAACAGAAGAAAGTGTTCTTGCATTAATCAAATCTATTGGGGTAAACACCTCATTGTCACGCACATTCATACGCTCACGAATAGTACGTGCCATACGTGCAAGACCCACACCAAATTGTGCAAATAATTGCTCGCCAACAGTACGTACACGACGATTGCTCAAATGATCAATATCATCTACCTCGGCTTTTCCATTGGTAAGGCGAACTAGGTATTTAATGATGGTAATAATGTCTTCTTTGCTCAATACTTTTTTAGTACCGTTAATATCAAGGCCTAGGCGGCGATTGATTTTGTAGCGGCCCACCTCACCAAGATCGTAACGCTTATCAGAGAAGAAAAGTTTTTCGATAATACCACGAGCTGTTTCATCATCAGGGGCATCACTACCACGCAATTGGCGATAGATATGCTGTACAGACTCTAACTCAGAGTTAGAAGTATCTTTATTAAGTGTATTGTAAATGATAGAATAATCGCCACTCACCTCTTCTTTCTGTACAAAAACGGTAGCAATTTTCATTTCCAATATCATATCGATATTGCTTTCGGTAAGTACATTATCGCGCTCTAAAATTACCTCGTTACGCTCAATAGATACTACTTCACCGGTGTCTTCATCTACAAAATCCTCGGTCCAGCTGCGCAAAACACGTGCTGCAAGACGGCGACCAAGGTTAGCTTCAAGATTTTTACGATCTGCTTTTACCTCATCAGCCATCCCAAATAATTGTAGGATATCTTTATCGGTTTCGTAACCTATAGAACGCAAAAGCGTAGTAACTGGGAATTTCTTTTTACGATCAATGTAAGCATACATCACGTTATTGATATCCGTAGCAAACTCCATCCAAGCACCTTTGAAAGGGATAACCCTTGCAGAGTATATTTTGGTACCGTTGGGGTGGGTACTTTGACCAAAGAATACACCTGGCGAACGGTGTAGTTGCGATACAACAACACGCTCTGCTCCGTTAACCACAAATGTACCACGAGGTGTCATGTAAGGGATATTTCCCAAAAACACATCTTGTACAATAGTTTCGAAGTCAACGTGCTCTTCGTCGTTACAACTTAATTTCAGCTTGGCTTTTAGCGGTACCGAATAAGTAAGACCACGCTCCATACACTCTTCGATAGTATAGCGGGGTGGATCTATAAAGTAATCTAAAAATTCTAGAACGAAAATATTACGAGTATCGGTAATAGGGAAATTCTCCTTAAACACTCGGAACAATCCCTCGTTATCACGCTTATCGGGCGTGGTCTCGAGCTGGAAAAAGTCCTGAAATGATTGAAGTTGAATACCGAGTAGGTCTGGTGTGTCTGCCACATCGTGGATTTTACCGAAATTGACACGACCAGTAGCCGTTCTTTTTTTTGTAGTAGCCATAGTATATAAAAACTCCTTTTTTTCGATTAGTAATAATACAGAAAATGCCCGTCTAGTAAGGCTTTGCCTACCAGCAGGGTATATCTACATTAACAATAATTTCCTCTAAAAATAATGAACACGCGCGGGGTAAATCCCAGAAAGGGATTGCAAATGTACATAAATAGTATTAAATCAACAAATTTTATTACATGTAAAGAACTAGAAAAATTGCTAATGAAAATACAAATTAATCTTTTGATTGTAACAATATCTTAATGTCTGTTACTAATCTCACCATTTCGGTAGGTAAAAGCCCATCATAAACCCCACGAATTCGAGCGTCTTGATCTACAAGCACAAAGTGATTGTCGTGGATAAAATCCTTATCAATACTCAGACCTGTGGTATCGTCTAGTGCAGAGATTAGGTAGCTGTAACGAGCTTGGTCGTACAAGGCTTTTTTATCGCCGGTAAGAAAATGCCACTGTTTGGGGTCGGCCTCAAATTGGAGTGCATATTTGCGTAAAGCCTCTGTCGAGTCTTCTTCAGGATCTACGGTGTGCGACAAAAACAAAACATCTTTATTACCCTTAAATTGCTGGTAAACAGTGTTGAGGTTCTCGTTCATTTTGGGGCAAATACCTTCGCAAGTGGCAAAAAAGTATTCGACTACATAAATTTTGTCTTTGGTGGTTTGCTCTGTTACGGTCTCCCCTACTTGGTTGACAAATGAAAACGGGCGAATTCGATGCTCTGCCTGTCCATAATAAGGCAATGGCTTCTTTTCAATTTTGGTAACGCTATAAAAATAGGTCATAAACGCAGCGCTGAGTAGTATAAAAAAACTTAGTAGCACTATAACAACTTTCTTATTCTTCATAATAAATGCGAAAGTAGGGATAAAATAAATGCTGTAAATTTGCAGCAGAATAAAAATCTTTTCAAAATGTATCCATCAGACATAGTATTACCAATGAAAGCCGAGCTTACGAGCAACGGCTTTGAAGACCTAAGCACAGCAGACGCTGTAGAAAATGCAATGAAACAAAGTGGCACTACGCTACTTGTTATCAACTCTGTATGTGGTTGCTCGGCAGGTACCGCCCGCCCAGGTGTGATGCGCGCTGTGCAAAATGCCACCAAAAAACCCGCACACCTTGTCACCAGCTTTGCAGGCTTTGATATAGATGCTGTAAAAAAAGCACGTACTTACTTAATGCCCTACCCGCCCAGCAGCCCAGCTATTGCTTTGCTAAAAGACGGCCAACTAGTGCATATGATAGAACGCCACAATATCGAAGGTCGCTCTGCCGATATGATTGCTGCTAGCTTGCAAGCTGCATTTGACGAGCATTGCTAAAAATATCCCTTTTTAAAGAAGGTCAAAATCACCAATAAATAAACGTTTGTTGGTGATTTTTTCTATTTTTACCACCAAAGAA
>JADLEN010000032.1 GCA_020846105.1 Chitinophagaceae bacterium
CCGATACATAAAGTGCTAAACCGTGCTGCCATTGCAAAGCCATTTGCAGAAACAAAGTGCTTTTGCCAATACCCGGCTCGCCCGCTACAAGCACCACCGAGCCTGGCACCAAACCGCCGCCCAGCGTACGGTTGAGCTCTGCATCTTGCAAAAGAATACGGGGCATATCAGACACAATGACAGCGTCCATACGCTGCGCTTGTTTGGCTTCTTTGCCTTGGGCTTCCCACACAAATTTTTCTTTTTCTGCAGACTTTTCATCGCGTTGAATCACTTCTTCTACATAAGTATTCCAGCCACCACAAGACGAGCATTTGCCTGTCCACTTGGGTGTTTCGTGGCCACATTGCTGACAAAAGAAAGCGGATTTTGTTTTAGCCATTATTGGTTTTTTAGCGCTTGCATTTCGTTATGTACAAAGCTAGAAAGCTCTTGGATATATGCAGGAGAAAAGTCGAAACGGATGCCCGCTGTTTGGTACAATTCTTTGAGCGTTTGGGTGTAGCCTGCGCTCATTGCTGCTTGGTAATTGTCGAGGGCTTGCTCTTTATTTTGTTTGTATTGTCGCCACATAGCTATAGCGCCAAGCTGTGCAATGCCATACTCGATGTAGTAAAAAGGCACTTCGAAAAGATGCAATTGTTTTTGCCAATAATTGCGCTGATACTCGGGATAGTCGCTCCAGTCTACGTTTCCGGTAGAGAATTCTGCAACAATTGATAGCCAAGTAGCTTCACGCTCGGCTACACTATGCCCGGGATTTGTGTACAGCCAATGTTGGAACTTGTCGATAATAGCAATCCAAGGCAGCACATCTATTACACGCTCCATTTCTTCCCACTGTGCACGAATAAATTCTTCTTTGGTTTCGAAGAAATCTTGCCAATATTCTAAGGTGAATAATTCCATACTCATACTCGCGAGTTCGGCAATTTCCATCGGGTATTCTTTCATAGCCGATAGTGGCAAATCGTGCGAGAGAAAAGAATGAACTGCGTGACCACCTTCGTGCATCATCGTTATTAAATCGTTGACCGTACCCGCTGCATTCATAAAGATAAAAGGCACGCCTGTTTCGGGAAGTGGACAATTGTAACCACCGGGTGCTTTGCCCATACGGCTGTCCAAATCCATACGACCCATAGTTTGCATCACGCTAAGGCATTCGCCAAAATAAGGACGCAATTTGCTAAACACAGCAATTGATTTTTGCAACATTTCTTCGCCGTTGGCAAAGGGCTGTAATGCCTTTCTGCCAATAGGTTCGGCTTCGGTATCGTAAGGTTTTAATTGCTCGATGCCCAATTCTTTTCGGCGATGCTCAAGCAATTCTTTTTGCAAAGGAACGATGTGTTCTTTTACTGCTTCGTGAAAAGCAAAACAATCTTCGGCAGTATAATCGAACCTGCCAAGTTCTTGAAATTTATAATCGCGGTAATTGTCGAAACCCGCATTGAGCGCAACTTTGTGGCGTAAAGCAAGCAATTTATCGAACAACTCGTTGAGGGTATTTTTATCAGCTAGTCTTCTTTCGGTAATTTTTCCAAACACATTTTTGCGCAAATCTCTGTCGGAATCGTGCAGCAGTTTTGCAGCTTGTTGCAAGGTTTTTTCTTCGCCTTCTATTTCTACCGACATTGCACCGCTGATGCTACCATACTGCTGTGCAAGGATGGCAATTTCGGATTGCAAAGCAATATTTTCATCGCGAAAAAGTGTAACACTATTGGCTACGCTACGCAGGTAAGGGAAGTATATTTTCTGGTCAAGGTTTTCTTTGAAAGGACAGTCTAATAATTTTTTATTGATAGCAACAGCATAGGGTTTTATTTTCGGCTCTATCTCTGTGACAAAAAAAGTGAAAGCCTCTTCCAATGCAGGATTAGTAGTGTCGCAAGTCATTTTTATTTGTCGCCAGCAGGCATCTTCGCCAATTACGGCTTCCAATTCACTGAGGTCGGCAAGCCACTGTTCTAAAGCTGTTTGCGAGTCTAATTTTCTGTTTTCTAAATCTATGAAAAAAGGCTCGATACTGGTCCAATCTGTGAGTACAAAATCTTGTGCTAAAAAGGTTCTTGGTTTTGCTTTTATGTTTGCGTTCATTGCTGTTTTTTAAATTTTCTTCATTAAATAATTCCTTCGCGTATCAAATCGTGTAGGTGTAGCATCCCAACGTATTGTCCTTGCTGCGTTACCAGCAATTGGGTGATATCTTTGCTGCGCATTTCTTCTAAGGCTATTACCGCCAATTCATCTTGTTCAATCGTTTTTGGGTTGGCCGAATAGATATCCTTCGCACGAAGCGGATCTACATCGTTGTGCAATTGCAACATCCTACGAATATCACCATCGGTGATGATACCCATCAAATTGTTTTCAGTGTCCACAACGGCTGTTGCACCTAATCTTTTTCCTGAAATTTCTACAATGATTTCGCGAATGGTACTTTCTAAATTTACCTTCGGCACTTCATTCATTTTTATCAAATCTTGCACACGGAGGTACATTCGTTTGCCTAAATTGCCGCCTGGGTGGTATCGTGCAAAATCCTTTTCTGTAAAGCCTTTTAGACTGAGTAAACATACTGCTATTGCATCGCCCATCACCATTTGTGCAGTGGTGCTAGTAGTGGGCGCAAGGTTGTTTGGGCAGGCCTCCTTTGCTACTGTGCAATTAATAAAAATATCAGCTTGTGTGGCTAAAAAGGATACGGAATTTCCACAAAGCGCAATTACTGGATTGCCAAAATTTTTCACTAATGGAACAAGCAATTTTATCTCGGGGCTTTCGCCACTTTTCGAAATAATCATCACCACATCATCCGGTCGAATCATTCCCAAATCGCCGTGAATAGCATCGGCGGCGTGCATATACAATGCGGCAGTGCCGGTGGAATTCATAGTAGCCACAATCTTTTGGGCAATGATGGCACTTTTACCAATTCCAGAAATTACAAAGCGACCCTTGCATTGATAAATGAGATTAATTGCCTTTGCAAATTCATCATTCACAAAGGTTTCGAGCATAGCGATGGACGCAGCTTGCAACTGAATAGATTCTAATGCTTGTTTTAAAACTTGTTCTTTTGAAAACATAGTGCGAAGGTAAGCTCCGAAAAGGAATGAATAATAGCCTTTAAATAGAAATTCTGCTATCTTTAACCTTCAAATTTTAGCATATTCATAATGACCAAAACTACCCAGTTTATAGGACTATTGCTTGTAAGCGCACTTTTATATTCTTGCTCATCCAAAAAACTAAATAGTAGCTATGGAGATAATAAAAGCTATGCCGATGAGGATAGTGTGGAACGCATAAAGCCGAAAGAAAAAAACGCCAAAATGCCTTTTGATACTACATCTTTGCCTGTTTTGCCCAAGCGATAATGGCTGCGCAATATGGATTTATTTACATAATTATCTGCGACGTGCTTTGATGCTGTAGCCTAATATTGCCGCAACAATAATTACCACGAGCGCTACCCAAAAACCATCTCCTGGCAGTGACATTAAAACCATAATTAAAAGCATTTTGTTTTGCAATATAGCCAATTGCGTAATCTCGCGCTAATTCAGAAACCTATTTTTTCTTAATTAGCGCCGTCATTGGGTTTCGGAGGTTTTCAAACTCCATCATATCCACTTTAATACTACCAATAAGTATGGGGCTCTCTACCCTCAAGGGTATATGATTGGCATCATCGCTTACCCAAACAGTCATTTTTTCGCCCCCGTTAAAAATAGTACCATCTATAAGTAAAGGCGTTATTTTAATGGCTTTGAACTTACCATATTTCGTTTCTATTTCGTACTTGCCCCAATAGGTAATATAGAGGTCGTACACCTTATCGTCCAAAAACATGGCAAAGGGTATTTTGTCGCCAGGCTTGTGCTTATTGTAATCGATATTACGGGCAAAATAAATCGCAGAAAGCACATCTTGAACACACGTGGGAATAGCAAAAACGCCATTCATACTTACTGCTTTTTTGGCTGTGTGGTTAAAGTTGACATAGTGATGAAATTTCATTCCGCCTTCGTTTACATTGCGGATAAAGCGCTGCGGCAGCAAGCTCTCTTGATCTAGAATAGTCTCGTATTTATCATCTACCTTATAAAACCATTCGTATGATTTATTGGTTTTGCCAGTACCCACAATATGATAAACATTTTTTTCTTCTAGCTTTTCCGAAGCAATGGTAAATTGTGCATTTCCCGCATGTATCCAAAAGGGATTCATGTTGTAATATACCTTGAATAGTAAACGCTCACCTGTTTTGAAACTAGTGTTTTTGATGTTACAAAAATCGGATTGAGCCAAGACTGTTTGTGCGCTAGTCAGCACTAAAAAAATGCTAAGAAAATACTTCATTATAATTTCAATTGTGTACTATGAGGTTGAGAATAAAGGAAAGTTACGTGAAGCTACTTTTTAAAATTCCTTACTAACATTCTTTTAGCAATATAAATATGGCTCCGAGCGATATTGCCAACAAATTGGAAGCTAAAATCGGTACTTTTGGCCATTCCCAAATTCAAAATTTTGGTACAGCACAAAAAACAAATTATTCTTGGCATAGACCCGGGCACATTGGTAATGGGCTATGGATTAATAGCCATAGAAAACAACAAGATAAGCCTTGTAGAGATGGGTGTGCTGCATTTATCAAAATACAAAAACCACCCAGAGCGCCTGTCTTTGATTTTCAAAAAAATGGAAATGCTTATCAAAACGCACAAGCCTATGGCGGTAGCTATTGAAGCGCCATTTTTTGGCAAAAACGTACAGAGCATGTTGAAGCTAGGAAGAGCGCAAGGGGTAGCTATAGCCGCTGCTATGATGCACGACCTAGAGGCTATAGAATATGCACCACGAAAGATAAAGCAATCTATTACGGGTAAAGGAGCTGCAAGCAAAGAGCAGGTATGGGGCATGCTGCAAAGGATACTCAACTTTGAAGAGCGACCCGAATATATGGATGCCACAGATGCCGTGGGTGTGGCACTTTGCCATTATTACCAAATCAAAAACCCTTTGTTGGCAGAAGCAGCTAACACCATTAAAAAGACTAGTGGCAAAAAACAAAGTTGGGATAGCTTTTTACTGCAAAACCAAGACCGCGTAAAAAAATAAGAACATGAAAATTGCATCAATAAGGCTAATTATGATTCTTGCGCTGGTGGTTTCAGCAGGCATCATTATTACACAAAGCTATTGGGTACGGCGTGCATATGCGCTGCAAGAAACAGAGTTTAACTACAACGTAAACAAAGCGCTGAGCAAAGTAGCGCAAGATGTAATGATACTAAAGGAGGTGCAACTGCCCAACTATAGCCCAGTAGAAAAAATAACAGACGATTATTATGTTGTACAAATTGATGTATTTATCGAAAAACAAGTGTTGCAACATTACCTAGAAACAGCTTTTACCGCCCAAAATTTGGTCACCGATTTCCAATACGGACTGTATGACTGCATGAGCGAAAAAGTAAATTATCAGGATTGGGTACAAGTAGCAGGTGGCGATAAAAAACCTTTTAAACTAGTAGAGTTTCCGGCGATAAAAAGAGAGAATTATTATTTTGGTGTTTATTTTCCCTACAGGCAACAACTACTGACCTCACAGATAAGCCTTTGGTTTATTTCTTCTGCAGTACTTATTTGTGTCATTGGCTTTTTGGGGTACTTATTGTTCATTATTCTCAAACAAAAAAGGCTAAGCGAGGTACAAAAAAGCTTTGTAAACAATATGACCCATGAGCTCAAAACGCCACTTGCATCTATACAAATGAGTGCCACTGTGCTACAAAGCGAAGATATTGCTAACAAGCCCACAAGACTCAAAAGCTATGCCGATATTATACTCAAAGAAAGCGTACAACTGAGTGCACAGGTAGAGCGCGTGCTACAAATGGCGCAAGCCGATAATGGCAAAATGGTACTACGCAAAGAGCCTATTGTATGGCAAGAAATATTGACCACTGTGACGGATAGTTTTGAAAACTTAGTGGCTAGCAAGAATGGCACACTTAGCCTGACAATGCCCGAAACCGCCATTACTTTTGTAGGCGACAAGCTTCACCTAATCAATGTTATTCGTAATCTAGTAGACAATGCAATTAAATTTTGCGAAGCTGCACCAATAATACAAGTAGAATTAAAAACGCACGATGGTAAAATATGTATAAGTGTTGCAGATAATGGCATAGGCATAGACAAGAAATACCACAAACATCTTTTCCAAAAGTTTTACAGAGTACCTACGGGCAATGTGCACAATGTAAAAGGCTTTGGGCTGGGTCTCAACTATGTAAAGAGTATTACAAAATTACATTTCGGTAACGTTTCGTTTTCGAGCACCATAGCAAAAGGCACTATATTTACACTGAGTTTCCCAGGCAACAATTAATATTAATAAAACAATACAGACAATGTCTAGTAGCAAAGCAAAAGTATTATTGGTAGAAGACGATGCTTCTATCGCTTTTATTGTCAAAGACCACTTGGAAGAATGTGGCTATGAGGTAATATACTGTGTGGACGGCGAGACTGGCTGGCAACAATTCATGCGTCACAGTTTCGACATCTGCTTGCTAGATGTGATGTTGCCCAAAAAAGACGGACTAACACTTGCTGCACAAATTCGCAAAAAGAATGACACTGTACCCATATTAATGCTTACAGCTGTAGGCACTGATGAGTCTAAAATTGCGGGTTTTGAGAAGGGGATAGATGATTACATTACTAAGCCTTTCAACATTAAAGAGCTACTCTTTCGGATGGAGGTGTTTTTGAAAAGAACGCAAAAAAAACAGGAAGAACTTTCCGAACCCGTAACTATAGGTTCGGTAGCATTTGACTTTAAAAACCTGCTTTTGAAAACGCCAACAGAATCTATACAACTCACACAAAGAGAAAGTGAGCTTTTCAAGTTTTTTTACCAAAATTGCAATAAGGTACTGAAGCGAGAAGACATACTATTAGAAATCTGGGGGAAAGATGATTATTTTTTGGGCAGAAGTATGGATGTGTTTATCACCAAGCTTCGCAAATATATTAAGGGGCAAAGTGGCATTGAAATCCAAACCATTCATGGAGTAGGTTTCAAGATGATAACCGAATAAATTTTACAAAATCGAGTATGTTCAAAATCAAAAATTACGCTCTGTTATTCCTTGCTATTGGCACGCTACAAAGTACCGTTTCTTGCCGTACGCCAAAGACCAAGAAGGCCTACATGAATAAGACTTACAAAAGGCTAAAAAGGAATTTGAAAGACGCACAAGTGTCGAAATTGCAAGACACTGTGAAAGTTTTGTTTCCGTCTAATCTAATGTTTGCAACAAATATGGCTGATATAAACGAAGAAATACTTCCAAAAATGCATCGATTTGCGAATGCACTAAACAGATTTTCGCGTACTGCAGTGCTCATCAATGGGCATTCTGACAATTCGGGTGCAGAAGAATACAACAATGAACTTTCTGACAAACGAGCAGCAAGTGCCAAAAACGCGCTTGTAACTTACAAGGTATTAGGTGCGCGTGTCAATACTTGGGGCATGGGTCAGCGACACCCTATTGCTAGCAATGAAACAGAAGCTGGCAGGGCTTTGAATAGAAGAGTAGAGTTTATCATCTTGTACAAAAAATAGCTGCTATTGAGCATATAATTCAATAAATAAAAAA